>NZ_CAWUOL010000123.1:0-12836 GCF_963923915.1 Nodularia chucula CCY0103
AAAACTACTATACCTGAATATGTAAAGTTTTGTAACGAGATTCAACATTTCTGTTGACTAGCATTTATAACGAATATTTGGGATACATATAAAACATAGTTGTGGTCAGGTAAGACTTAAATGGTATTTATAGCGATCAATTAAGCGGGGAATGAGCAGAACAACCCATTGTAGCAAAAACCACGTGCATACAAATAAGTTAAATAGTAGGAAAGACCAAAGGCAAACATGGCAAAAACTACTGGAAATATAGTGCTAGACTCTAATTTTCTTTGATTTAATATTTGCCATAAAGACATAATTATAGTTACAGGCCAGAAGATAGTTGTGATGATAAACATCAGGAAAGATAAGAATTTTTCTTCGGGAGTAGAAGTAGGATAACGCAAGGAAAACTTCACCCAATTTGTGAAGAAATAGCAACTCATCAGTAAATAAGTAATCAGTACAGTTAATTGCAGTTGATTCATTTTCAATACTCCTGACTATTCATGCAGTTATTATAAGTTAGTCCGGGGAATGACTGTGAGGAAATAAATAGGCGATCGCCGCCACTCCAGATATAGTCAATACACTTACCATAAATGTAGCTAAAAGTATAGTAGACATTGGCAAAATGGCAAATAGGAACTAGAGAAAAATTCATACCCATAGTTGTCAACCTACCAATTTGATGTGAAGCAAATGCAACCAGCTTGTGACAATATTTTGTCTTCCCCATTTAAGCCAAAGGGAGGCAAAAACGAAAGGTACTACCAACTCCCAATTCACTGTCTACATAAATCCGACCGTTTTGTAATTCCACTAACCGCCGGGTAATAGTTAAACCAATACCAGTACCACCAGAATAGCGATCGCGTGATTGGTCAGCCCGCCAAAAACGTTCAAAAACATGGGGTAAATCCTCCGGTGAAATCCCCACACCAGTATCAATCACAGCAATCCACAGTTGAGAAACTGTCACGGAAACCCGAATAGTAATTGCACCATTCACAGTATGACGGATCGCATTACCCAACAAATTAACTAACACCTGTTCTGTACGGTCAATATCCGCCAATACAAGGGGTAACTGTTCAGGACATTCCCAGCCTAAAATCGGTCCATCTTCTAGCAATTGGTCGCTAAACTTTGCCACTAGAGACTCTAACAAAGGGCGCAAATTTACAGATTGGATATTAATAGGCAAATAACCCGCTTCAGCCTTAGAAAGTTCTTGTAAATCATTCACCAATCGTTCTAAACGCTTTGTTTCCTGAGCCAAACGCCGATAAATCTCTGGAGATGGTTCAATTTCTCCATCCGCCAATTCCTCCAAATAACCCCGCACAACCGTTAAAGGTGTCCGTAACTCATGGGTCATATCCCCAATCAATTCTCGCCGCCGTGCTTCCACCCCTTCTAAACTAGCCGCCATTTGATTAAAACTAGTCCCCAGGCGATGTAATTCCGGAATATCAGATAAAGGTAATCGGGCTTCTAATTGACCAGAGGCAAACTTTTGAGTGATTTGTTCCATCTCAGTCAACCGCAGCATAATACGTTTTGATACCCAATAACTCAATCCTCCCGCCGCCGTACTACCCACAATCACAGACCAAATCGTGCTACGCCGCCAAGCCGTTTCAAATCCTTGCACCAATTCAGTGCGAATATTAATTAATCTCATTCCCCGACTTTCTAGCCTTTCCAAATACAGGAAAAAAAAGCGGGGAGAAGAAATACCACTGATGATTACAAGACTCACTAATCCCACAATCATCACAACTAAATGAGATAAAAACAGACGCGATGCCAAAGGCAAAGACCTTGCCCAACGCCAGCCCATAAAATTTACCTCAGACTATAGGGTATCTTCAAACTTATAACCTACCCCAACCACAGTTTTAATAAAAGTAGGACTAGCCGGATCTGGTTCCACCTTTTTCCGCAATCGCGCCACATGAGTATCTACAACCCGTTCATCACCAAAAAAATCATTTCCCCAAAGTTTCTCAATTAGCTGAGTCCGGTTCCAAACTCGCCCCGGATTACTCACAAAAGTGTTTAATAAATTAAATTCTAAAGTAGTTAAATCCAAGATTTCAGGTTGAGAATTTATCAGCCGAGTCGCAGTGTGTTGGTCTAAATCTATCACAAAATGTTTAGTCCGATTTACCTGATGCTGTCCCCCTTGGCGGAGACTACGCCGCAATAAAGCCCTTACTCTAGCAACTAACTCTCTGGGGCTGAAGGGCTTAACCATGTAATCATCAGCACCAGTAGACAAGCCAATTACCCGATCAATTTCCTCACCCCTAGCCGTCAGCATCAAAATATAAGGATCTTTGGTTCCTGGTTTTTGACGAATCCTGGCACAAACTTCTAGTCCATCCAACCCCGGAATCATTAAATCCAGAATAATTAAATCTGGTGCTTGTTCCTGAAACATCTGTAAAGCATTGATCCCATCCCGGCTAACCCGACAGGAAAACCCCTCTTTATGTAAAGAATGTTGGATTAACTGCGAAATTTCTAGCTCATCCTCAACAATTAAAATATCCATCTCAGCTTGGATTAAAAAAATACGCAGAGTAATTCCCTAACTTGCCATTCTACTCTATTAGCTGAGAAATCCGGGCTAGATAATCATCAATTGGATATGCAGATTTACAACTTGGAATTAGAGAGTACACGATAGCTATAACCAAGATGGGAATCTTTCTGAATATATTGTTTAATCCTGTCGAGATCAATAAATTCATCAGCAACATCAATTAAACTATCACTGGTAATTGCCCGCAAACTCACAACTTCTACACGAGAACCTGTAGCAGTAACAGCATTCACAGCATAGGATAAATCTCCATCGCCACTGACCAAAATTGCTGTATCATAATAAGGAGCTAAGGTAATCATATCTACAGCAATTTCTACATTCAAATTGTGTTTTTTGGTGTGGTCTGCTAGTTGAACTTCTTTGGTAACTACACGATAGCCATTACGACGCATCCAAAACAGAAAACCTTGCTGTTTTTCATTTGGACGGGGACGTGGTGCATTTGGTCTGGAGGTATCAATAGCCGTGTAGAAGAAAGCCCGCAACAACCGAGAACCCCCAGTTAAATGACATAGCAATTTGAGATAGTCGATTTCAATACCGAGTTGTAAAGCTGTATGAAATAGACTCACCCCATCAATAAAAATCGCTATTCGACCCCGGTTTTGATCTTTTATCGAGTAACTATCAGATACAGGATCGCGGTTTTGGATATTGGGATTTTTTGTACCATTTTTTATCAAGTTTTTTGTTGGTAAATGAGGTTCTTCCTCTGGACGTTTATAGACATTTTCTGCTTTGGTAAAATTAGTGGTACTCATTGACTCCTCTGGATTTTAAATCTGGCAACGCTTTGGGCTAAATTGTCAATAGGTCGTTGTTCACGGCGTAAATATAGAACCCAGTTAGAAAAGCTCAAAATGGCCTAGTCAAAGCCTCTTGATTTCTGCTATGGGCTAATAGCCGCGAATACAGTCAAATTGTCGTAATTGTAGAGATTCCCAAATATAGCGCCCCAAGGAGTTGATAAACTCTTGTATAGGCAGGTTTTACGCAATCTTTCCTTGGCCTCAAGGTATGCTGTTCACTACCTAATTCTCATGCTGATCAGTTGATAGCAGATGCTAGAATTGAGGGTGAACCTTTGGCAGTTAGTTTTATTGTACATCTCTATTCAAAAATCCTTCATTAAGGCAATCTTTGTATATTGTTCTAGTAATATTTACCACTGTTTTTTGGCGGAAAGTTATCAAAACCAAATATTGTTTATTGTTTAATATTTTATTGGGTAGAGGAGAATATTTTTACAGTAAAGTATGTAACAGACTTGATTGACTCTAGTTTTGAGGGGATTCGGCGTTAGTTATTAGTGGAAATAAATCTTAACAAAGTAACTTGTTCGGGACATAAATATTTTAGTTTTTACATCAGAAAATGTATTTAAGCAATGGATATAGATAGGGTAAATCATCCAACTGGTGAAAGTTGAATCTGCCCACAAAATTTGTCCTCTGTTTTTAATTGTATTTAGTGACATAAATGATTTATTTATATCTCCCATAAAGTTCTAGTTAACTAGATAAGTCATTTTACCTTACTCTATACTCTAAAAAGTTCTACCATCACTACATTTATTAGTGGTGAAATTGAAATCTAAATAAAGAGGAAATTTAAAATGGCAAAGAATCAAAATGAGCGTCAGAGTCAATTTGAAATTAATGATTTAATTGGTGATGCGGTAAATAATGCAGTAGAAAGAAGAAATCAAGCATTAGATGCTGATTCAGCTTTGTCAGGCTTGTCTGAAGAAGAAGCTGCAAATATTTCCGGCGGTCAGGTAAAAAAATTGGCGATCGCAGGTTATCGCCCCATTTTTCCTCCAATTACACTGGGCATTATTTACATCCCACCAACAATTCAATAATTTGAGCCTTAAGTAAAAACAGTTTCTTTGCTAGAGGCTTGATTAATGGAAAATTTGCCTACGGAAAATACCACACTCTGTCCCAGTGCTAGGCCAGAATCTCTAAATAGTGTTGTCTTTGGAGTTATCGGTGGAACTGTAGCAGAACCTCGTGTAGCTTATCTCAAGCAGCCACAGCCTGTCACAAGTGAACTATTAGCCAAAGCTAGTCCCATTACACCTGCCGAAATTTTTCGTACAGCCTCAGCTTGCGCGACTAAAGACTGTCAACATTTTGATGGACAAGATTGTCGGCTTGCAATGCAAATTGTAGAAAAATTGCCTGCGGTAGCTGAAGAACTTCCTCCCTGTTCTATACGCAGAGATTGTCGTTGGTGGCAACAAGAAGGTAAAGCAGCTTGTAGGCGTTGCCCGCAAGTGATTACAGATAACTACAATGCTTCTGAGCTAGTAATGAATGTCGCAAATCCTAGTGTTAGATAAGCCAATTTGCAACTATATTTTAGGAGGAAATAATGTCTCTCGAACACGTTAAAGGTTTCTACGAACAGCTAGCCAATGATGAAACTTTTCGCACGCAAATACAAGGTGTGGAAAGTAAGGATGAATGTAGTCAAGTAGTTCAAGATGCTGGCTACGATTTTACACCAGAAGAGTTTGAAGAATATACTATTCAATTATTGGAATCCACTGCTAATAAAGGTGAACTCCAAGATTTGAGTGAAAAAGAACTAGAAGCTGTTTTTGGTGGCTTCCTCGGCAAGCCTGTAATCCGTCCACTATATGGGGTGATTACGTGGCCACCTATGCCTTTGGACCCTAAACCGCAGCCATTGTATGGAGTCGTAAACCCAGAATTTTAGGAAATTAGAGTATTCTCATATCTTGCACCAGCCGACTAGAAGTCGCAGCTACACAGGCGAAACCCACCTACGTGGGTTAAAACCTTGATTTTCTGTTAGTCCGCCTACGCGGACTACCCTTCCCGAAGGCTTCCCCTATGTTTGTATAGCTGTGTTCGCCCTTGGCGTTGCGTTAGCTTGCCGGAGGCATCAGCATTCCAATCGCCAGGGTTAGGTGCAAGATGTGAGTATTGGGGACGGATGAAAAGAAACCCGTCCCTATCTCCATAAATTAATTGAGTAGAGGTGATTCTTATGGACTATCGCCGAGTTAGTTATGCGGTTTGGGAAATTACATTAAAATGCAATCTTGCTTGTCAACACTGCGGTTCTCGTGCTGGTAAAACTAGGGTAGACGAACTGACTACAGCAGAAGCCTTGGATATGGTCAAACAAATGGCAGATGTTGGCATCACTGAAGTCACTATTATTGGTGGTGAAGCGTTTCTCCGTCCAGATTGGTTAGAAATTGCCCAAGCCATTACCCAAGCGGGAATGCTCTGTGGTATGACTACTGGGGGTTATGGAATTACTTTAGACACAGCCCACCGGATGAAAGCAGCTGGTATTGGTGTAGTTTCTGTCTCTGTAGATGGCTTGGAAGCAACTCACGATCGCATCCGTGGTAAACAAGGTGCTTGGCAATGGGCTTTCAAAACCATGAGTCATCTGAAGCAAGCAGGTATTCCTTTTGGTTGTAATACTCAAATTAATCGCCTTTCTGCACCAGAATTCCCCAGTATATATGAACATCTCCGGGATGCAGGTATTTTCGCTTGGCAGATTCAGTTAACTGTACCGATGGGGAATGCGGCGGATAATAATGAGATTTTGCTACAACCTTACGAATTATTAGATGTCTATCCGATGATTGCTCGTGTTGCTAGACGTGCGAAGCAAGAAGGAGTAAGACTGCAAGCAGGGAATAATATCGGTTACTACGGCCCCTATGAGCGATTGTTAAGGGGTGGGGATGCTTGGACTTTTTGGCAGGGATGCAGTGCTGGACTATCTACTTTGGGAATTGAGGCAGATGGTGCTATTAAAGGTTGTCCTTCATTGCCAACTTCAGCTTACACGGGTGGTAATATCCGCGATCGCTCTTTGCGAAGCATCATCGAAGAAACGGAAGAACTCCGGTTTAATTTAGGTGCTGGTACTCCCCAAGGTACAGATCATCTCTGGGGTTTCTGCAAAACTTGCGAGTTTGCCGAATTGTGTCGAGGTGGTTGCAGTTGGACTGCACACGTCTTTTTTGACAAGCGCGGGAATAATCCTTACTGTCATCATCGCGCCTTGACTCACGAAAAAAATGGCATGAGAGAACGAGTATTTCTCCAACGTCGAGCCGATGGCAATCCCTTTGATAATGGGGAGTTTGCTTTGATTGAAGAACCGATTCATGCCCCTTGGCCAGATAACGATCCACTACATTTTACAGGCGATCGCGTTCACTGGTCAGAAAGTTGGCAGGAAGAACTAGATTTAGTACCATACTCAGTTGCTGCTAATTGAAAGCCAGTTCACTAATTTGATTGTTCTGAATATGTCCACAAAAGAAATGAACAGTAATTTAGATTCATCCTCTAATCAAGCTCAAGCCGAGTTAAATTCCCAGGAACCTCTGTTACCTCGTTCAGCTTGGAATAGCCAATTAGCTTATTTACGACTTGTATTTAGAGCTAAAAAAGCTTTAGACAAAATAGAGGATGAGGCGATTTTTGGGAAATAACCTTTTTGCTAAATATATTGATCAAGTTTTCTAATCGCTCTTTATAAAACTTGTAAATCTAGTTTGTTTAACTCAGGATTTACGAAAAAACTCTCTCAAACCCTTATTTCTCTGTGTTCTCTGCGTCTCCGTGGCTTGTTATTCTGTAATTTGTGCCTAAGTCCTATCACTATTCAATTTATTGTACATGGGAAAAATATGATATTTATATTAAACTCACACAATGTTTTTGATTATTTAGTTACACATAGGCTATGTAATCAGTCCGATCCACATCCGAGTAAGATAGAAGTACTTACAGCCAAAAACTTTAATTTATTAGTCAGTTTTCTTGATGGTCGCAAGTTTTTAGTTAAACAAGAGCGGCATCAAGAAGGTAAGACAGTTGGTGAGTTTTTGATTGAGTGGAGAATTCAAGATTTCTTACAAAGTTTCCCCAGCCTTGATAATTACCAAGTATTTCTACCAGAATTATTACATTTTGATGCAGAAAACTCCATTATTATCTTCAACTATTTAGATGATTACCGAGATTTAATGGATTTCTATAGTAAAGAGAATCAGTTTCCTACAGAAATAGCTGCGGCTGTTGGTAATATCCTTGGAACTATTCATCGTGATACCTTCAATACCAAAAAATATGAATCATTCTTTTCTAAGAATTCAGATAATTTAATGGCTGATCAAGTATCCCATTTAATTCAAGGATTAGAACGGGTTGAACCCGAAATTTTTGGATTAGTTCCCAGTGACGGGCTAAAATTTTTCGCTCTCTATCAGCGATATGATAGCTTAGGGCAAGCTATAGCTGAATTGGGTAAAGCTTTAACGCCTTCTTGCCTCACCCATAATGATTTGAAACTAAATAATATTCTGGTGCAGAAAGACTGGCAAGATTCTAGTAAAAATCTGATCCGATTAATTGATTGGGAACGTTCTGGTTGGGGAGATCCAGCTTTTGATTTGGGAACACTTATTAGTAGCTATGTGCAAGTTTGGCTTGGTAGTATGGTTATTAGTAATTCTTTAAGTATTGAAGAATCCCTAAAATTAGCGATGACACCTTTAGAATTGCTTCATCCTTCTATTGGCAAATTAACTCAGGCTTATTTAAATACTTTTCCCGAAATTTTAGAATACCGCCCTGATTTCTTAAAGAGAGTGGTACAATTTACGGGTTTTTCCCTAATTCAACAGATTCGGGCGATGATTCAATATCAAAAATCCTTTGGAAATATGGGAATTGCGATGCTTCAAGTTGCTAAAACCTTGTTATCACGTCCTGAACAATCAATGCTAACAATTTTTGGTATGCCTGCATCTGAATTAACTAACTTTAAATCTTCTGTTGTTTGATTCATTCTATTACTATCCAATTATTATGACATTATTAAATTCTCATCAGAGTCAGTTAACGTCTACTCTCAGTGGCAGATTATTCGATGTACTGCAAGATATGGTGCAAAAAATTGATATCAAATCTAATTTCACAATTATTCATCCAGATTATAAACCTTTAGAATTACCCATTGAGGTAGTTGAACGATTTAAAAAAATGCCAGCCGAGATGCAGCAAAAATATCTGAGTTTGCAACTACAGAGTTTTCTATATGGAATCTATTACAATGGTTCTATGCGGAGTGCTCTGGCACTAGAGGGTGAAAAAAATAGTTTGCCGCTAGATTTAGAAAACAATACTTTCCTGGGCATAGATTTGGAATTTTATGAGCGATTACATCAAAGTAATTGTGGAGAAGGTAACTTTGATCCTGGTTGGTTGATTCTCAGAGAGGAAACTGATGATACGTTATTAGTAACGAAGGGAGGTTTGAGGCTGCATATTTATCGCAATAAGCATCTTCAATCTACTGATAAAGATGCTATGGAGGGTAATTTAGTAGCAATTAAGTTACCTAAAAATCGAGTACAAAATGGCTTTTATGTAGCAACCAGTAATCAAGGTTTAAGTTATTTTGAAGATACCAATAATAAATCGGTGACCGTACGAATCTATTTTAATTTAACTCTTGAGGGTGCTGTGTGCGTAATGAAAAGTTTGACACAGAGGCTGAATGAGTTAAAAATTTATTTTACTTTTAAAGTATTATATAATCCACATGACTACGGACGGTATGACTCAGGTGTTTTGTACTTTGAAAAAACAGATTATCAAATAGTTAGAGAAGTTTTACAAGTTGTTTATCAAGAAAATAAATTAAATATGCAGCCAGAAATTCCTTTGTTCACAATGCAGCTTGCGCCAGGATTAGGTTTGGCTGAGGAACCAGACCAGAAGTTTGCTGAACAGGAAAGCTTTGGTATGAATCGCTGTCAAATTTTGTCCAATGGTTTACTAGCGTCTTGGAATCAAGGAGATGAATCTTCAGAGACGAAGATGCAGGCAATTCTACAACAATTTACGTGGTTAGGAATAGATTTAGAACATCCCTATCTAAATGCCAATTCAGAAAATATTTATACTCCATTGGAATTAGCCAGTGAAATATAATACAATGCAAGCTTTTTATTTAGACAATAGGAAGTAATTTATTTGTTTTACACCAATTTAATATAAAGATGCATAAATAGAATTTAACCAGAAATCCAGTTTCCCTCCTGGCTTGCACCGGAGGGGTTAGGGATGGGGTCGAAATAATATGCAGCCTCACAAATAATTGGTATTAGCTCAAAACATATTAATCTAAAAAATCTCCAAGAGGCGCTAATTACGTCTCATTTTCCTATTTAAATAAGATTTTCCTGTTTATGCAAATATGCTGCAAATGAATAAATTCTAATGGATTAAAAGGGACAAAAATATTTTATTTTACGCCCATAAAAATATTTTCAAGTATTGCCTTAATTAACTATTTAGATTTAAATTAGTAATTGAAAGATATGAGTAAATCATATCTCATTCTTCAACCAAAACATCTGTAGGAGTAGAATCATGGCTGTTATTAGCATTTCAAACCTTTCCCCTGTTGGCTCTGAATTGTTCATGGATTCTGAAAGTTTTATGAATGAAATGAGCAATGAAGAATTGACTGGTACACAGGGTGGACTATCACCCATCGTTATTTACACTGTAGCTGTTAATAGCTGGTGGTTTGTTGGTGGTGCTGCGTTAGGTGGTGCTGGTGCTGTTGGTGCTAGCATAGCTGCTAGTAAATAAAGCAATTATTTCCTCATAAATTACAAAGGTAAGGTTTTCTAATGGCTACAATTCAACTACGTGACTTAAGCTTTGCAGGTTATGATCTGTTATCAGATGATGAAACTTTTTTGAATGAGTTAAGTGATAGCGAACAAGACCTGACAAAAGGTGGTATTACTCCATTATTTGCCGTGGCTGCTAGTGCAGCTGCTAGTGCAGCAATTACCAGTGCCTCCGTCGGTATCTACAAAGGTGGTCACGCACTGGGATGGTGGTAATTTTAGCCAAATTCTCTTTCATCTATTTCGTTTACTTTTGATAGAGAAGTTTGTATAGCGCTAAAAGATTAGGCAAATATTACTAATTTTACAGTATAAATTTGCTAAAGTTTTTTAGGTTTAAATAGTGGTTCAAAATAAATATTGAGCCACTATTCTCTATCAGATTTAATATAGTAATTGTAGTTTTGGAACAACTTTCATGACTGTGCTATTAATAATCGGACTTTCTAGCCTGATGATGGGAATTATATCTCTCTTTTCCTATGCTGATTATTTGGGAGCAGGTGTTTGGGGATCTGTAGGTTTGAGTTTAATTTTAATGACAAATGTTGGTATTGATAGATTTTTGTTGTTTACTGGTCATGGGTTGCTATCAATTAAGGTTATCTTCCTATGGGTTACGCTGTTAATTTTTATTACATTATTTACTTATAAAATATTGAAAGATACGGGAATAATTACATAATTTTTAGGCTATGAAAATACACGATCTTGTACAACCGTTACCCGTTAATGTTAATCCGGTAGGTTCTAGACTGACTAAATCTACAGAATTGAGTTTGCCATTTTACCGTCAACTTGGGAGAACTAATCTAACAGTAAGTTGTTTAGGCTTAGGAGGTGGACTAGGAATTTCTAGTGAAGATACCCTTTATGCTTTTGACCAAGGGATTAACTACTTTTTTTACTCTAGTGATTTACATCACTATATTTATAGTTCAATGTCTGGCGCATTACGCCAGTTATGTGGACGAGGTTCCTCTGTACGAGAGAAAGTAGTATTAGCCGCTGTAACCTATATTAAAAGTCCAGAGATGGCAATAGCTGCTCTGCTAGATCAGTTTGTGGAACTACAAATTGACTATATAGATGTTTTATTTTGGGGGTGGATTGGTTCTAATGATGGACAAGCTTTACAAGATTGTTTGCAGCTTTCCCCTGACCTGAGAGGAGCGAATAGTGTTTATCAACGAACCATTGAAAGAATGTTTGGCACTTCAGAGCGGCTCAAAAAAATGGGTGCGGTGCGCTATATTGGTGCTTCTTTTCATGATGTCAATCTTGCAAGCTCTTGGTTAAATAGCCCACTTTTAGATGTAGTTATGGTCAGACACAATGTAGCTCATCGCTCTGCTCAAGAGTCTGTATTTAATCAGCTAGATTCTCAAGATTCCCAACGACCGGGTATTGTCACTTTTAAGTCTACAGGCTCTCATTCCGGATTTCTCTTAGAGACACCCTTTAATTTACCAGAGCGTTGTTGGCGGCCTTCAGTACCTGATTTATATCGCTATTCATTAAGCCAAAACAGTGTTGATGTCTGCTTAACCGGGTTACGATGCCGTGAAGAGATAGATGCTGCGATCGCTGGTGTCCAAAGAGGTAATCTGACTACAGATGAACTACATTACCTAAATTTATACGGTGATTTACATCGCAATAAACTTCAATTACAAGATATATTGCCTGAACAATTAATTTACTGTAGTTAGTTAAAACCATTATCTTACAATGTTTACTATGCAAAAACAATCAGAAAAATTGACAGATATAAAAATTTGTAAAGCAACAAATGAAGAAATTATTGCCTATCTAAGTTATTCTCATAAGCTGGCAGAAATTGCTACTTTAGCTGAACAAGATGCAATGATTTTGAGCGTTTGTGAACAGTTAGAGATTACAGCTACTGATGAAGAATTGCAAGAAGCAGGAGATGCGTTCCGAAAGGAAAATAAGTTGATAGGAGTATCTGAAACCCTTGATTGGATAAAACAACAGCGAATTACTGTAGAAGATTGGTCACAAGGAATTAAAGTGTCACTGCTAACACAGAAGCTAAAAGAATATCTGTTCGGTGAATCTGTAGATATTCATTACATCGGCAGACGTGATGACTACAAGCGTGTAGCTCTGTCTCAGATTCTAGTTCGTGACTTGACAGAAGCTATGAAAATTGCCCAAATGCTGAAAGAAGAGCGCTTTTCCTTCTGTGCTTTAGCAATACAATATTCCAAAGGTCAACAGTCAAAGGAAAATGGTGGGTTTGTTGGTATTCGTTTTTTGACAGAACTCATACCAGAGATTGCTCAAGCGATCGCTGATAGTAAAGAAGGGGACATTATTGGTCCTATTCAAACAAAATTAGGTTACCATGTTCTCCGAGTTGAAAAGTACTTCCCTACTGAACTCAGTGAAGTTAGAGAACAAGTATTAAAATCACTTTTCCAAAGTTGGTTACAGGTAGGTAAGTAGGTGGGCGTGAAATAACCAAAATGTGTAACAATAAGTAAATACAGTAAA
>NZ_CAWUOL010000124.1:0-12299 GCF_963923915.1 Nodularia chucula CCY0103
GAATCTTTCTACTCTGTTATTACGGCTTTTTTGGGGATTTTTGTGTCAATTTTTCCAAACTACGTCTTTTTTACCTTCCTTGATTAATAAAAGTGATGCTTTGAGCATTTTTAGTCAACAAAAACTTATCTTTGCTACTGCCTGATTACCTACTTATTTCTTCTGTTGTTTTTTCACGACTTTTTCAGCAAGCCCTAATTAACTTGATGAGCCAACTACAAGATTAGCTAACTCATCAAGTTAATTCTTTTCTAGTCTATTTACCCTATAAAAAGTCTTATGTAAATGGAATTTAGCCGTGACTGAACCTTAGAAAAACTACTATTTAGGGCTTTTCTAGTCAGACCTTCTAAAGTTGGCTGGTCAAATTGTAAAACTTCATCCCATGCTTTTAAGAGTTCAACAGTATCATTCAACTCTGCAACAGAAAGCTCTAGTGCCTCAACTATTTCTTTTACCTTTGGGTTATGCATGTCAGATAAATATTCTAGACTAAAGGTTTTTATAGATGGAATGATTATTTACTTGCTTACAACTCAGGCAGCTTAGGCTTTTTAATGCTACCCAAGTAATGCTTAAAGATTATCTCAGGGCTATTACCAACTAAGTCTGCCACCTCATGAGGAGGAATACCACTGCTAATACAATGGCTAATAAAAGTTGACCTACAGACATAGAGTGGACGGTGAGGAATACCTAAGTTTTCCAAAGTTATTTTCCAGCATCTTTGGCTTATATTGTGATCATCAAGTGGTAGACCTTTAGGGCTAGTAAAAATCAACTCTTGTTTATTCTTTGACTCAGACCTAACCTTTAGTATTTGGTACACTTTGCTATTCATAGGCACAATCCTATAAACATTTGTTTTGGTGGTCTTCCTTACCCTTTTAGAGCTACTACCTCTGTCTCTGGATAAAGTTTCATAGACATGAATTTCCCTTTTCTGTAGGTCAATATCCTGCCACCTCAAACCAATTGCTTCACTAAGACGTAATCCAGTGTTAAGTAATAGCAGTATAAAATCATGGTAGTGATTGTAAAAAGGATCTCTTTGCAGAGAACTTAGAATCATATTCACTTCATTAATAGTCAGTGGTTTAGCCTTTGGCTTATCTGGAACCTTAACCTGAAAACTACCAAATAAATCCTTTCTAAGCACCTGCAAAATAGCCAAATATCTCTTTTTACTATTTTGTTTAATACCTCTACCATCAAGCCAGTCTAGAAATTCCTTAGCATCCTGACTGGTTTTGATTTGCTTTTTATATCTTTGCAGAAGTTTGAGTAGTGATTGATCAGCAGAATTGTAGTTATCATCAATCCTTAGCTTAAGCATTTCAATTAGGGGAGGATACTTTGATTCAGGAGGCTTTGCTCCTCCATTACCAGAGTAAGTAATCCCTTGTAACCAAAACTTATACTTGTTCAGTGTAGGGTCAAATTGACCTATCAAACAATCCTGGTATATTAATTTACCACAATAATCTAACCTAGCTCTTTCTGAAGCATCTTCCCACAAACCCCAAGTCAGACTGTACCTTTCATCTTGGTGAGTCCATCTGATAATGCAAGAATTACCATTCTTCTGAACTTTTATTTGCCGCATTAACCTATGTCAGTTTATGGCAGAACATAGGATAAATTCAGAAATTAGTATGCTTATATAGCTGTTTCAGGGAACTAGCCCTCAATGCCATTGAGATGCGCTACCAACTGCGCTATAGCCCCATGCGATGCTTTTCAATTATGCCTGAATGTTTCAGCTTTGTCAAGGGAAATTAATGTAATTGCTAAGTATATCTGTCACTCTGCTGGATTTTTTAGGACACTTGTAATAAGTAAGTCATACAGTGTCCCATGAGGAAATAAACTACCAACATGGCAGCAGCTGCCAAGGCTACCAATGTCCCCGCCAGCATTAAGGAAAATTCTTTATGCTCTACGGCTTTTTCCATGAGGTGGAGTGACCATGCTACTAGCGCTACGTCAAATAGCAAAATAACAATCAACATAACATTTCTTAATATTTATTCATACTTGTAAATTTATGTTAACACTATTTGAGAGAACTGTATGCAACCCATGATGGATGTGGTGAGTTGAGAATTAACTTTCATTCATGAAGATTACAACCGGACTGGGACTGAATGATCACGCAAGTAATTTTTAATTTCCGCTACACTGAGTTGTCCGTAATGCAGTAATGATGCTAGTAATGCAGCTTCGGCTTTACCTTCAGTTAGTGCTGTATAAATGTGTTCACAGTTACCTGCACCGCCAGAAGCAACTACAGGAACTTGTACCGATTCGGCGATCGCTCTTGTCAACTCTAAATCATAGCCAGCTTGAGTCCCGTCAGCATCCATGCTTGTTACGAGTAATTCCCCTGCACCCCGTCTTTCCACTTCTTGCGCCCAGCGTAAGGCATCTAAACCAGTATTTTCTCTACCACCTCGGACATACACATCCCAGCCGGGGTTATTGGGGTCTAGTCTGCGTCTGGCATCAATTGCCACAACTATACACTGATTACCAAAGCGATCGCTAGCCCGATCAATCAAGTCTGGATCACGTACCGCCGCCGAATTAATACTAACCTTGTCAGCACCTGCACGTAACAAAGCTTTAACATTTTCTAAGGATTGAATCCCACCACCCACAGTCAAGGGAATAAAAACCTGTTCAGCAGTGCGATAGACCACATCAATAATTGTATCCCGGTCTTCATGAGTAGCTGTAATATCCAGAAATACTAACTCATCAGCACCGGCTTCATTGTAAACCTTGGCTAGTTCCACCGGATCACCGGCATCCTTGAGGTCTACAAAGTTAACTCCTTTTACAACTCGTCCCGCCTTCACATCTAAGCACGGTAAGATTCTTTTAGACAACATAATAATTTTTTACTCCTGGGTAATGGACTGGAATTTAATTCTAAATTGACGCGTGTAGTTCTCGCCGAAAATTTTTGCTCTGTGTTTACTCGCAGCCATTGCGACATAGATAGCCCTGAAAGAGTCCTCAAGTCAAAGTTGATAGCTGAATTATGGCGATAATCTCCTCGAAAAAACAGCCTCAAGAACCCAACGGACAACCAAACAAACCCCGTCGGGAGTCAGTACCCGCACCCGCCAATGAGAACATTTTGCAACCGGAAGCTGCGACAGAAGAAGAAGGTAAGCAAGAAGAGAGTATCAGACCACAGCGATTTGCTGATTACATTGGTCAAAAAGACTTAAAGGATGTGCTAGATATTGCCATCAAAGCAGCTAAGTCAAGGGGTGAGGTGCTGGATCACTTGCTGCTATATGGGCCTCCGGGATTGGGTAAAACAACAATGGCAATGATTTTAGCATCGGAGATGGGAGTAAACTACAAAATTACCAGTGCGCCAGCCCTAGAACGTCCCAGGGATATTGTGGGGCTACTAGTGAATCTTAAACCGGGAGATGTCCTATTTGTTGATGAAATTCATCGTCTTTCGCGGATGACAGAGGAAATTCTCTATCCAGCGATGGAAGATTATCGTTTAGATATTACCGTGGGCAAAGGTTCCAGCGCTCGAATTAGAAGTATACCACTGACCAAATTTACTCTGGTAGGGGCGACAACCCGTGTGGGGGCTTTGACTTCACCGCTACGCGATCGCTTTGGCTTGGTACAAAAATTGCGCTTTTATGAAGTTGACGAACTCACCCAAATTGTGTTAAGAAGTGCCGACTTCCTCAAAACCCCCATAGCCGCAGATGGTGCAGCCGAAATTGCCCGTCGTTCCAGAGGGACACCGAGAATTGCGAATAGATTACTCAAGCGAGTCCGTGATTATGCGGAAGTAAAAGCATCGGGTGAGATTAATGAAATTGTGGCATCTGAAGCATTGGAACTGTTTCAAGTAGACCCCTGCGGTTTAGATTGGACAGATCGCCGAATGCTGACTGTGATTATTGAACAATTTAACGGGGGTCCGGTGGGATTAGAAACAATTGCCGCCACTACAGGTGAAGATACTCAAACAATTGAAGAAGTTTATGAACCTTACCTAATGCAAATTGGTTATCTCAGCCGCACTCCCCGTGGCAGAATAGCTACAACCTCAGCCTATAAGCACCTGGGTTTTAAGCCCCCTAATGAACAGTTATCGTTATTGTAGTTAAGGGAATGGGAAGAGGCAGGGGGGCAGGGGGCAGGGTGCAGGGGGGAAGAGTCAGAGGGTATTAATCGTGTTTCAACAGTTTTAAAGGTAAATATATCGATGATGATCAAGTTAATTGGGATTGTTTTGAGTTTGTTGCTGGTGTTGGGTTGGTGTACTCCAGTTATGGCTTTACCTGAAACACCGAGTATTACTCAAGAACAGTTAGAACAGGGAAATGAACTAGCAAATAAGGCTTTGAAGGCGACGAATAAGGGTGATTTTGCTACGGCTGAAACTTACTGGACACAGATTATTGAGCAGTTCCCCACGAATGCAGGCGCATGGAGTAACCGGGGAAATTCGCGGGTAAGTCAGAATAAATTGCAAGCAGCATTAACAGATTACAACCAAGCGATAGAACTAGCGCCCAATGCTACTGATCCTTATTTAAATCGGGGTACAGCCTTGGAAGGTTTGGGAAAATGGCAAGATGCGATCGCCGACTATAATCATGTTTTAGAACTTGATCCCAATGATGCAATGGCATATAACAACCGGGGTAATGCCAAATCAGGTTTAGGACAATGGCAAGATGCGATCGCAGATTATCAAAAATCAGTAGAAATTGCGCCAAATTTCGCTTTTGCCCGTGCTAATTATGCCCTCGCCCTTTACGAAACTGGTGAAATCGACGCAGCCATCCACGAAATGAAGAACATAGTCCGCAAATATCCCCAATTTGCCGATATGCGTGCCGCCCTCACAGCAGCTTACTGGGTAAACGGCAACCAAGGCGAAGCAGAAAGCAACTGGGTAGCAGCTTTTGGGTTGGATAATCGTTACAAAGATATTAACTGGGTAACAAATATCCGTCGTTGGCCTCCCAGTATGGTATTAGCTTTAGATAAATTTTTGAAACTTCAGTAAGTCAGAGGCCGTAAACATTCTCTCGAACTCAACCAACCAAATTTATCCGGTCGGTGTACAAGCAGATTATTGTGCCGTGCCTATTGCAACACTTTTCTTAAGAAGAATCGGCTGTGTCCTACAGGAAAGTCTGATAGCTGGCCAAATACAACGTAGCCAAGTTTTTGATAAAACTCCGGTGCTTGAAAGCTAAAGGTATCTAAATAGGCATATTGACAACCCCGCTTAACCGCTTCCTGCTCCGCAGTTGCTAGAAGGGAAATACCATAACCTCCTCCTCGGTAAGATTCATGTATCCAAAAAACATCAACATATAGCCACTGCCAATAAGTTGACCCAATTAACCCACCGACTAAATTCTCATCTGCATCTCGTAAGAAAACAGCTAATTGGCGAAAATTGCCCTCACCAGCACAACGGCTATTGAATGCGAGCAGTTGTTGAACAATGAATTGAGTCTCATCAAGTTTCGGTTCTTCAGCTATCTCGATTTTGAGTGGTGGCTTCATTTAATAATTCTGCTATTTTAACGGGATTTAGTTGTTGGACATTACTTAAAACTATTGCTGCACCTGCGGCTAATAATGTTTGACTATAGGCATCCATATCGGCTGCGTTTTCTTGGACATGAGGCGGTAAAATTCCCACACCAATCCAATTACGGTGAGGATTTATCTCTCGTGCTTTCCTGACCGTATACATATCAGCTACAGTATCTCCCACATAAATAATGGGTAAATTTTTGACTTGGTTTTCCAAGAGTTCCACAGTAGCAAACAGTCCTGTGGGGTCTGGTTTCCCTGGTGCATCTTCCATTGCAATTAACACTGGAGACTGTAAACCTAGACGTTTGTGTAAAACATAAGTAGCAGAACCACGGGTAGCACCACTAAAAAATCCCCAGGAAATACCAGATGCTGTGAGTTGTTCTAAATAGTTGGGTTGTAATAATAAAGGTTCATCACAGATATACCCAGTCCAATTTTCTGGATCTGTGCCTCGATAACGAGATTGAAAAAAGGCGACAATAGTTTTGTAATCTAGTTCCAATTCCTGGCGAGTTTGTCCTTGAGATTCAAAGTGGCGGTAAATAAATTCTTGGGAGGCTTCCCAGTCGTTATTCCACAGCCCTTCAGATTTTAGCTGGTCAATGTCTGCTGGTGTGGGACGATAGGCTGTATTGGTAAAATGCTCTACAGTGTCTGCCAGCGCCCGGCGGTAGGAGTTACCGACATCCCGCACTACACCATCAATATCGAAAATCACAATACTTGTAACTGAGGATTTAGTAGTCATAGACTTTGGTAATTAAAGGAGCTTTAAATTTTCATAGCTCATGGTAAAGCAATTTGCCAGCATTATTTGGTCAACCGATGAGGTATTGCGTTAAAATAAGCGATCGCACAGCACATACAGTGGGCATAATTTCCACCCGTGCCATTAGCAACTTAGTATTAATCCCCAGATATTCCCCGGAGGTGTGATTGACCCAATTTATTCTGAAAATCCTTTGGTTAGACGAAAACGTTGCCCTAGCAGTGGATCAAGTTGTAGGCAAAGGCACAAGTCCTTTGACTAAATATTTCTTCTGGCCTCGTAATGATGCCTGGGAAGAGTTAAAAAAGGAATTAGAGTCCAAACACTGGATTACTGATGTAGACCGCGTGGAATTGCTCAACAAAGCCACAGAAGTAATTAATTACTGGCAAGAGGAAGGCAGAAGACGACCAATGGCAGAGGCTCAATTGAAGTTCCCTGAAGTTGCCTTTACCGGTAGCGCCTGAACACTGCTGCTTCAATGTTGAGTAATCAAATCTGTTGAAAATACAGAACCTCACCCCCAACCCCTCTTTTTAGCAAAGGGAGGGGCAACTATCATATCAGTCAATGACGGGGTGAGGTCGAAAACTAGAATTTTTTCTCAGCCATTTACAGTAAAATAAAATTTATATTAAAAGTCATATTATATACAGCAACTGCAAAAGAATTTAGGACATAAACTGATCATAAAAGTTACACACCGAAAGGCTTTTACTCCCCACACTTCCCACGCTTCCCACACTCCCCACTCCCCACTCCCCACTCCCCAGCTATACAATAAAATCACTGCATCTTAAAAGACAAGTTAGATATGTTATTTTTATCTCGTCAAGCTGTAATCACCCCATTGGTGGGTTTTTTATGCCTGTTGGGAGTAAGCTGGCTGCAACTTCCTCAACTGCAAACTTTATTAAGAAGTAAAGAAGATATTTCTGTAGAGGCTTTAGAAAGAGAACTGAATGCTGAACGTATTCAGCTAAATTTCTTTAAAAGAATACCCACCTTTGGTTATGATAATTTAATCGCCAATTGGGTGTATCTGAGTTATTTACAATACTTTGGTGATGATGAAGCTCGTGCTAAAACTGGTTATCGCATGACTCCGGAGTATTTAGAAGTGGTTTTAGACCGTGACCCCAGATTTTTAGCCGCTTATTTGAGTCTTTCTACTGGTAGTTCTATTTACGCGGGTATGCCAGAACGGTCGATAGAAATTATGGAGAGGGCTTTACAGCATTTATCTCCTGGGGTTCCCCACCAGTCTTATTATGCGTGGCGCTATAAAGGAATTGATGAGTTATTATTTTTAGGGGATACGCAGGCTGCACAAACATCTTTTGCTACGGCGGCAGAGTGGGCTAGTAATTTCTCGGATGAAGAAAGTCAATTCATTGCTCTCAGGTCTCAGCAAACTGCTAATTTTTTAAGTGAAAATCCTGACAGTAAGCAGGCGAAAATATCAGCTTGGACAATGGTGTTAAATAGTCAATCTGATGAAAAAACTCTTGCTAGAGCCATTCAGGAACTTGAGGCTTTGGGGGCAAAGATAATTAGCACTCCAGAGGGTAATATGATTACATTCCCAGAAGCAAATGAGTGAGTGTTATTTATTGGTATAAGGGGAAACTTATAGAATCCTCAACTCTAGAATTAGAAATTAATGATCCGGGGCTACTTTATGGGGCTACAGTATTTACAACTGTTCGGGTTTATGGTAAAAGCCTCGATCATAGTTTAACTAACTGGGTGCTACACTGCGATCGCCTACTTTTTTCTTTACAATCTTTTGGGTGGCGAGAACCTAACTGGGATCTGGTGCGTCAAGGTGCAGAAATTCTGGCGGCACATTTCCCCATTCTCAGAATTACTCTGTTTGCAGATGGCAGAGAGTGGATAACTGGGAGATTCTTACCACCGGATTTAATCGCTAAACAACAACACGGTATTAGCACAACTGTGGCATTGTCAAAATTTTATCGTAGTTTGCCTTCTCATAAAACTGGTAATTATCTCAGTGCTTGGCTGGCAAAAACTCAAGCCCAAGAGTTAAATTTTCCGGAGGCGATTTTAATTGATGCAGAAGGTAATTGGTTAGAAACTACCACAGGAAACCTTTGGGGATGGCAGAATGGTAGTTGGTGGACACCACCATTAACAGAAGGGATTTTACCGGGAATTATGCGATCGCAACTCATAGAATATCTGCCAATGGTACAGCAATCACCTTGGAATCAGGAATTAATCAGGGGATTTGAGGCGATCGCCTACACTAATAGTGTAGTGGAAATTATCCCCATTCATACCGTCCAGCAACCCACAGGGTCGCTACAATATAATCCCTACCATTCTAGTTTTCTACAAATCAGGGAGCTTTTTTAACATGACAGCCACACCATTATGTTATACCTTAAGATAAGTTAACATAAATTTTAATAATGCCCTCTCATATCAGAGAAGCTATGCTAACTCACAGAAAATACAGGAGGATAGACCTCAGTGAATAAAAGATGGAGAAACGCGGGGCTGTACGCGCTACTGTTTATAGTTGTGATTGCACTAGGAACAGCATTCCTAGACAAACAACCTCAAACCAGAGAAACATGGCGCTACAGTCAATTTATTCAAGAAGTTGACAACGGCAGAGTAGATAGAGTTAGTCTCAGTGCAGACCGCTCTGCTGCGGTTGTTACCTCCAGCAATGGTGAGAAAAAGATTGTAAATTTAGTCAACGACCCTGACTTAATCAATAATTTATCCGAAAAGGGTGTTGATATTTCAGTTCAGCCCCAAACAGATGAAGGAGTCTTGTTTAGGACACTGAGCAGTTTATTCTTCCCTGTATTGCTTCTAGTGGGCTTATTTTTCTTACTACGTCGCGCTCAAAGTGGCCCAGGAAACCAAGCCATGAACTTTGGTAAATCCAAAGCCAGAGTGCAAATGGAGCCACAAACTCAAGTCACCTTTGGCGATGTCGCAGGTATTGACCAAGCCAAATTGGAATTAAACGAAGTCGTAGACTTTTTGAAAAACGCCGACCGCTTTACCGCAGTTGGAGCCAAAATTCCTAAAGGTGTATTATTAGTTGGACCTCCAGGGACAGGTAAAACCCTCCTCGCTCGTGCTGTAGCCGGTGAAGCTGGTGTACCCTTCTTCTCCATCTCCGGTTCCGAGTTTGTAGAAATGTTCGTCGGTGTGGGTGCTTCCCGCGTCCGCGATTTGTTTGAACAAGCCAAAACCAACGCTCCTTGTATCGTATTTATCGATGAAATTGACGCTGTAGGTCGTCAACGGGGTGCAGGTTTAGGTGGTGGTAACGATGAACGGGAACAAACCCTTAACCAGTTACTCACCGAAATGGATGGTTTTGAAGGTAATACAGGCATTATCATTATTGCCGCCACCAACCGTCCTGATGTCTTAGATGCAGCTTTATTGCGTCCCGGTCGTTTTGACCGTCAGGTAGTTGTAGACCGTCCCGACTATGCAGGACGTAGCGAAATTCTCAAAGTTCACGCCCGTGGTAAGACCTTAGCCAAGGATGTAGACTTAGATAAAATCGCCCGTCGGACTCCTGGGTTTACTGGTGCAGATTTATCCAACTTGCTCAACGAAGCCGCAATTTTAGCAGCAAGACGCAATTTAACTGAAATTGCGATGGATGAAATTAATGATGCCATTGATCGGGTGTTAGCTGGCCCAGAGAAGAAAGACCGGGTAATGAGCGAGAAACGCAAAACCCTGGTAGCATATCACGAAGCTGGTCACGCCTTAGTGGGTGCTTTGATGCCTGACTATGACCCAGTACAAAAAATCAGCATTATTCCTCGCGGTCGTGCTGGTGGTTTAACTTGGTTTACTCCCAGTGAAGACCGGATGGATACAGGCTTGTATAGCCGTGCTTATCTGGAAAATCAAATGGCTGTAGCTTTAGGCGGTCGTTTAGCGGAAGAATTAATCTTTGGTGATGAAGAAGTTACCACAGGTGCTTCCAACGACTTGCAACAAGTAGCCCGTGTAGCCCGTCAGATGATTACTCGCTTTGGCATGAGCGATCGCTTGGGGCCTGTAGCTCTGGGTCGTCAGCAAGGTAATATGTTCTTAGGCAGAGATATCATGTCAGAACGTGATTTCTCCGAAGAAACTGCTGCTGCCATTGATGAAGAAGTCCGTAAATTGGTGGATGTAGCTTATACTCGTGCTAAAGAAGTATTAGTGAACAATCGCCACATTCTGGATGAAATCGCCAAAATGCTAGTGGAAAAAGAAACAGTAGATTCTGATGAGTTGCAAGAAATTTTGGCAAATAACGATGTCAAAACTGCTGCTTTTGCTTAATTAATTTTGGTTGTAGTTTCAATAAAAATAGGGTAGTTCTGGAGTTTCCAGAATTACCCTATTTTTTTGGACATTCATATCCAAGTAAAACACTTACACCTGTCAGGAGAGGTGTGGGAGGTGTGGGAGGTTGCAGGGATAGAGGTGACAATAATTAATTGTCGAGTTTTTGCTCTTCCTCCAATACCCAATACCCAGTACCCACTCCTCTCAATCTGGAAAAGTTAATTAACGCTAACTTTGCTGCTGATATTCTGGGACATTTGGGCTTTTAATGCCAGGCTTTTTTTAGCTTTTCTCATCAGTCCCAGAGCTAATACGGCACCGATGGTGGGTATGGTTGCACCTCCAGGGATGTCAAAGGGAATGTCCTGACTTACGAAGTTACCACTGGCATAATCAACAGGTATTGAGCCAAACACGCCATAATTACTAGCAGGTCCTGGGGTTGTTATACCGGGAGTAGTTAAATCCAAGCCGGTTATGAACACACCAGTTGAAAATGTGACAGTTGCAGGAGGTACAAAATTGAAGAACTGACCGTCATTAGTAAACCAGAATAATACAGGATTTGCCGCGACCGCATTTTGAGCTGCTGAATTGAACGTAATTGTTCCATTTGGACCTGATGGTGTGGTTCCAGCAGCACCCAGAATTGCCGGACCAGTAAGTGTCAGGTTGACATTTTGATAAGCATTTCCTACGAAATCGAATGAACCAGTCAAGGTTCCTCCATCTGCAAACAGGATGTTGTTGGCTGTCCAGGTCAAGGCGTGGGCGGGAAGTGTACTAGCAACAACAGCAGTGGCCGCAGTCCCAACTACGAGGGGGAGAGTGAGAATATGAGACAACTTGATCACAAGTTATTTCCTTTTTCAGATGGTTTAAAGAATACACGCATACAATAAGTCGCTATCTTAAACTTTCAAAACTCCCAACTAGGAGTTAAGTACGGGATGATAAACACTGAATATGATATTTTGCTAACATAATTAAATATACGTGTATACTCCGAACTTTAATATATTTCCAGGGTATGGTCAAGTTAATTTACCGTAAATTCACGGTAAAAACATCAATGTAATCAGAATTTTAACTTCTCCAAAAAGTCCGGGATTTACGTATTGACATAATAGCAAAACAGTGCATTGATGACTATGGGTCATCTAGTCATAGGTATCGGACAATTAGAGAAATAAGTAAACCATCCACAGCAGAATGTAATTTAGACCTCTACACCTTATTTTTGCTGTCAAAACCAAAGTTTGGAGGGTGCAATAGGTTAGCAGAGATATTGGGAGATGTTTCACATGATAGTGTAAACCGCTTTTTGTTGAGGGAGAGATACGAACCCAAAGATTTATTCAACATAATAGAGAAAATAATTAACCTGGTAGGAGGAATATTAAGTGTAGATGACACGGTTATAGAAAAGATTTATAGCAACCCAAAAAATGCCGAATTAATGGGTTATTTTTGGTCAGGAAAAGCCCACAAAACTATTATTGGTTTAAATTTAATCACTTTATATCCCTCTTCTGTCACTTTCCGAATAAAGCAAGTAGTAAATTAAGTAAATTAT
>NZ_CAWUOL010000125.1:0-11094 GCF_963923915.1 Nodularia chucula CCY0103
CTCCGAAATTTCACATTAATAATCAGCTTTTTAGCCTTAACTGAACCGTATTGACCTTTAATTCAGGTTGAGGTAACTGCCAAATTCCAACGTAATTTACGGAGTTTGGTGAAGAAATACCGCAGTATTCGTCATGATATCCAGCCAATTATTCAGCAGCTTCAATCTGGAGAATTACCAGGTGATCAGGTATCTGGAGTAGGCTATACAATTTTTAAACTACGAGTCAAAAATAGTGATATTCAAAAGGGTAAAAGTGGTGGATATCGATTGATATATTATGTCAAAATCAGTACAAAAATCATTTTAGTTACTATCTACTCAAAATCCGATCAAGAAGATATTTCAGCAGCAGAAATTCAGCAGATATTGGCTGAGTTTGAACATGAATAAAAAGCATAACAAGGCTTAGAGGGGCGATCGCCTATAATTTTTGTTTTTTATACTCCTCGTTTACAGTTATTAAGATTTACTTGCTTGAAAAATTTCTTCTAACTTAGCTTTACGAAGAATTAAGTTTACAAACGAAGAAATCTTAATAGCTTGAGTTCCAAAGATTAAGAAATCGTCCTTTCTGGCAGAATAGAGACCTTCATATTCATTTTCTTCATGATTAGCTACCGATCTGTGAACATTATTTTCTAAACTTTCGCGGAGTTCCATTACAGGTATTACATATCCAGATTCAGATTTTTCTATAAATTCCAATATCGTTTGCTGACAACGCCAGATAGCTTTACCCACTAAAAAATAATTAGCGCCAAACTCAATTTTCCAATTATTTGGAGAACCCTCTATACGCTTTTCGTGTCCTGGTGAATGACGTATAACACGGTTCTTGTTATAGTCAGAGCAAGCAGACGCACGAATAAATTCTTTAGCAAGTTCTTTATCTATCTCTCCGTGTGAAGATAGTTTTTGTACTCTATATCTTGCAGAGTTTATTACCCCTTTCCAATGTTCTTCTTTCTGTAGTTTTTCCTGTAATTGTGCTTGCCTTATTTTATCAGCTTCTTCCCGCGCTCTTCTTAACTCTTCAGCTTTTCTAGCTTGTTCCTGTAATTGTGCTTGCCTTAATTTTTCAGCTTTCTCTTCTGCTCTTCTTAACTCTTCAGCTTCTCTAGATAATCTTTCTTGCTCAATTAACTCAGCTTGATTTTTCCAAAACTCATCCTCTAAATCATTTATTTCTTTTCTAACTTCCCGATTTATTAAACTTAATTTACGTCGCAATATGGTTATCTGGTTTTCTATATTTTCGATCATATTTAGATTGATTTCTTGGCGTTGTATCAACCAACTATCAAGTGCTTTTTCAATTTGATTAATTTCCTTTTGGTCATAAGTTATCATGCTTGATTCTTTGTTATTTACACCATTTCTTGTTAAATTTTGGCTTCCTATAGTCGCAAATTTACCCGGTGCAATAACCATTTTTGCATGAAGTCTTGGTAGATGGTAAAGCCTACATCCTTGTTGATACAATTTTTTTAAAGTTTTCAGTGATGACGCACCTGATACAAAGTTATGGAATGAAAAAACAGTATATATTTCACATTCACTAATGTTAGAGTTGCTTAAAATTGATTCGGCAGTTTTTGGGGTCAAATAAGGTGAAAGGATAATTAACTTATCAGTATTAGTTAAATTTTTTACTTCTATTTGCCAACGGCGGCTAATATTTCTTAAATAGAATTGAGTTTTTTTTTCATAAAACTACATAACTTAAACTATGTATCTGTCTATTATTATACTTTAGATCAAAATTTTGGCTTTAACAAGATTCTTTAAGGCTTGATAAACATTTTTTAACGGATTCTTTCTGAGTCACGCCATCAAAAGAATGCGATCGCACATCAGAGCCATAATAGCGGTATATACTGAATATCTTTACTTGTTAATGTCATATACTAACAGCCACTATGTAAATATTACTTAAGTAACATCACCACTGCTCTTCACAATTGGTCATCCTATAGCTTAGGATGCAGAAAATTATTTAATCCGATTTAAAACCAGAGATGAAAAAAACATCATCGCCACTTAATCCCATTTGGCTGTTCCTGATTGTTTCCGCCACTGTAGTAGCAGCATATAACGGCAACATGGCCGCCTTAACAGAAGCCTCCTTTACAGCAGCAGAAAGCGCAGTTACCTTAGCCATTGGACTAATTGGAGCAATGGCGCTGTGGTTGGGAATTATGAAAGTTGCCGAAACCGCAGGGATGATGCGATTCATCGCCCGATTGATTCGTCCAGTCATGAGCCGACTTTTCCCCGAAGTTCCCGTAAATCACCCGGCTATGTCCGCAATGGTGATGAATATGGCAGCCAATGCCTTGGGATTAGGAAACGCCGCCACCCCAATGGGTTTAAAAGCAATGGCAGAACTGAATAAACTCAACCCCAATCCGGGAACCGCAACCCCCGCCATGTGTTTATTCTTAGCCATTAACACCTCCTCTGTAACCCTCTTACCCCTCGGTGTAATTACTGTCCGGGCCAGTGCCGGGGCTACCAATCCCGCCGCCATTCTTTTACCTTCCATTATTGCGACTATAGTTTCTACAAGCGTGGCTATTATTGCGAGTAAACTTTTAGCCAGACGTGCATCCCCGAAGCTGACTTCTGAAAAATCGGAATTAGAAATTACCGAAACTGATAGCAAAACTGTAGCTGATGAAATTCCCGAAACCGAATTAATTCCCCCCGGAATGATCGGAAATATCGTTTTTGGTGGGTTAATTGTGGCATTTTTCGCGGCGCTGTTTTACCGTCTCTCACTGCGAGGCTTACCGTATATATTTAGTATGGTGTTTCTCAGTAACCTTTCTAACTGGCTGATACCAATTTTAATTTGTTTATTCCTGTTATTTGGTTATTTCCGAGGGGTGAAAGTTTACGAAGTTCTCACAGAAGGGGCAAAAGAAGGCTTTGACATTGCTATTCGGATTATTCCCTTTTTAGTCGCAATTTTTGTAGCCATTGGGATGTTTCGTGCTAGTGGCGCTCTCGATATCCTCACCGCCATAGTTTCTCCCATTACCTCACTCATCACCCTTCCACCAGAAGCCTTACCAATGGCATTAATTCGCCCACTTTCCGGTAGTGGTTCCTTTGGGTTAATGTCAGAAATTGTCAAAGATGACCCTGACAGTTTTCTGTCTTTTTTAGTTTCCACTATGCAAGGTTCAACGGAAACTACTTTTTATGTGATGGCAGTATATTTTGGTAGCATTGGCATTGTTCGCACAAGTTACACACTACCTGCGGCTTTGTGTGCTGATGCTGCGGGAATGTTAGCATCTTTGGCAATTTGCCGCCTTATGTTTTAAATTTTGATAACCTGTACCTGCATGAATATCCTGAAAACTCTGGCTATGATCATTAAAGTTATTTCTACAATTTTTATTTCCGGTGCGATCGCCTGGGAATTATGGAATATTTATGCAGTCATCAATAATATTACTATTCCCAGTAGTCTGAATTTTATCTTTTGGATTGAACGTTTTGCTATTACAGCACATTTAATTGAAGCGGTAATTGCGGCTGTTTATGCGTCGGGAAAAGGAAAAGCTCCCCTGAAATATGCTGTTTATACTTTTTTTGTGGGTACAGTGGCTTTGATGGAATTGTTTAGTAAAGAGGAGAATGGGATAAAAAAGCCAGTATAAAATAATCAAAGATGGCTTAAGCTATTTTCTTGCGTCACAATAGTAATATGCAATCATGAGTATGTACTGATATGTCTCGTTTAATTCAAATTTTTCAAAACTTGTTTATTCGGTTTGAAGGCTTTTTTGGGGTGATTTTCCCAAGTCTCTGGGGTTTTATCAAAAATGTATTTGCTCCAGTTACCAAGGTTTTGGGATTTACTCAGTCTGATTATTTCTTGGAAACTGATTCAGCGCAAGGTATCAAGCAAGCCGCAAATCAACAAATAATTGCCAAGACTCAGGATAAAACTCCGGAAACTCCCGTTGCTAGAACCCGTCGCCAGAATGCCAAAATGGATGACTACTTTCTGAATATGGCTCGTGATGTGAAGAAGAAGTAATGGTTAGCTAGGTACACAACTAAGGGTAAAATTAACCATCTATCTCAAATTGATCTACCTGTTAACCCCATGTATTGTGATTACCTAGTACAAATTCTGACTGCACGTGTATATGATGTTGCTCAGGAAACACCATTGGAGTATGCCCCAAATCTCTCCAAACGCCTGAATAATCAACTCTTGCTGAAGCGGGAGGATATGCAGTCAGTTTTTTCTTTTAAGCTCCGGGGTGCTTATAATAAAATGGTAAATCTGACACCGGAATTGCTGGCGCAAGGTGTGATTGCGGCTTCTGCGGGGAATCACGCTCAAGGTGTGGCTTTAGCTGCTAGTCGCTTGGGAACAAGAGCAATTATTGTGATGCCGGTGACTACTCCCCAGGTAAAAATAGATGCAGTGAAGGCTAGGGGAGGAGAGGTGGTATTGCATGGTAATACCTATGATGATGCCTATGGTTATGCTCGTGAACTAGAGGCAGAAAAAGGACTGACTTTTATTCATCCCTTTGATGATCCTGATGTGATTGCCGGACAGGGGACAATTGGGATGGAAATTTTACGGCAATATCAGCAACCTATCCATGCTATTTTTGTGGCTATTGGTGGCGGTGGTTTGATTGCGGGAATTGCGGCTTATGTGAAACGCTTGCGTCCGGAAATCAAAATTATTGGTGTTGAACCTGTGGATGCTGATGCGATGTCGCAATCACTGAAGGCGGGACATCGGGTACGGTTGTCTCAGGTGGGTTTATTTGCAGATGGGGTGGCGGTGCGAGAAGTGGGGGAAGAAACTTTCCGTCTCTGTCAGAATTATGTGGATGAAATTATTTTGGTGGATACGGATGATACCTGCGCGGCGATTAAAGATGTGTTTGAGGATACACGTTCTATTTTAGAACCTGCTGGGGCTTTGGCGATCGCAGCTGCTAAAGCTTACAGTGAACGGGAACAAATCCAAGGACAAACTTTAGTTGCTGTGGCTTGCGGTGCTAACATGAACTTTGACCGTCTGCGGTTTGTGGCAGAACGAGCCGAATTTGGCGAACGTCGGGAAGCTATCTTTGCAGTGGCAATTCCAGAAAAACAGGGTAGTCTGCGTCAGTTTTGTGAATGTATTGGTCAACGCAATCTAACTGAGTTTAATTATCGCATTGCCGATCAAACAGAAGCTCATATTTTTGTCGGTGTGCAAATTCAAAACCGCGCCGATGCGGTAAAAATGGTGGAAAATTTTGAAAGTTGCGGTTTCCAAACCATTGATTTAACAGATGACGAATTGACAAAATTACACCTGCGGCACATGGTGGGTGGTCATTCTCCCTTAGCACATAATGAATTACTTTACCGTTTTGAATTTCCCGAACGTCCTGGCGCATTAATGCAGTTTGTGGGTTCGATGAGTCCCAATTGGAATATTAGTATGTTCCACTACCGCAACAATGGCGCAGATTATGGCCGAATTGTGGTGGGAATGCAAGTACCGCCCGAAGAAATGGCGGAATGGCAAGGTTTTCTGGATACCCTGGGCTATCGTTATTGGGATGAAAGTCAAAATCCTGCCTATAAGCTGTTTTTGGGGTAAGGGACTTCCAATTAAAAAAACATTCCATTGCTGAGGTAGGCAGGGGGTAGGGTGCAGGGGAGAAGAAACTTACTCAGCACCCAGCACTTTTTATCTAGTTTCCTGACCGCATTGCTGAACGGAAGGCGGGAGTGGGGAAAAGACTTTGAAACCCCGCTATCCTTTTCGTTGCAGGTTCTGGGGCAGAGTTCCAAAGTGTTTCGTAATAGAAGAAGGAGACACCTAAACCCCGTTCTTGGGCAGCCCTGACTTGAGCCTGAATTTGTTGTATGGAAACAGGTTGATTGCGTAAACCTGTCATCACACCGATACCTGTGGGAATCACTTGTTGGGCTTCTTGAATTTCTGGGCGGGAAATATTAGACACGAAGCTTTGCAAATCGGGGCGATAAATCTGCACAATTAGCTCATCTACAATATTTTGCCGCATCCAAGCTAGCCAGTCTTGGAGTTGAAGCCTATATGCAAAATCGTAGTAGTTGGGAGAAACCGAGAAAATCGCATTGGGTTTTCTGGCTTTTACAGCTTGGTTGAGTCGCACCATAAAGTCTGTAATTTTATCTGCCCGCCAGCGTATCCATCCCGGATCATTGGGATTGCTGGGAGGACGATTTCTGGTTTCTTCAGTATACAAGCTAATTGTGTAGGGATCATAACCAAATTCCTGGGGCAAACTCATGTGGTCATCAAATTGAATGCCATCGACATCATATTGAGTCACAGTCTCTACGACGAGATCAGTGATAAATTGCTGTACTTCGGGATGGAAAGGATTGAGCCAGACAACTTCACCAGCCGCACTAATGGAAGTTTGGCTACCGTCCTGTTTTTGTGTCAGCCACTGGGGATAATCTAATGCTAGTTCTGAGGTGGGGGGAGCCATAAAACCAAACTCAAACCAAGGAATTGCTAAGAGTCCCCGGCCATGGGCTTGGGTAATTAAATCTTGAAGAATATCATGTCCATCTGTACCTCGAAAGACAAAGGGCTGGATACCTGCGCGTTGTGCCACAGCACTGGGGTACATCACATAACCAGAATTCCACACTACAGGATAGATGGTGTTAAAGTTTAGCTCCTGTAATTGAGTCATGGCTGATTGGACTTTGGCACGATCTTTGAGGATGTTTAAATCATTGCTGGTCATCCAAACTCCGCGAATCTCTTGACGCGGTAACTGTGCCATTACTGGACTAAAACTATTCAGTAGCAGTGCTGTAATAAATGATATGCAGGCAAGAATGGGAAAGAAACTTTTGAGCGATTGCGTAGCGCTGCAAAGCGATCGCACAATCAAAGGTAACTTCATAGCCTTGAATAATGTGTTAGCTCTCCATGGTCGCCATATTTTTGTGTGATCAAACTTCCTAATCATATCATCTACTAAAATTTATGCTTACTAAAGGGTTTGTTTATTGGTCGTTAGTTGTTTCTTTCATCCACAACAAATATTTGCCTCCGATAAATAGAAGCAAATTAGCACAGTCAGATAGATGACTTAGTTAGTAACTCAAAAGTGTCCGCTAATTTTTTTTTCAAGGGCGACAAGTATGTTTCGTGGGAACTGTAGCTTTTTCGATCTACAAGTAATTGTCAGCATAATACGAGTAAATGTACTAAACATAAGTTAAAATGTTAGTCCACTTAAACACTACTTATAGTAATATCCTGGCATGATTTTGGGTAAGAGCGATCGCTGTTGCTTGTGGCTAGTCCAAAACTTTAATATCCTAGTCTGCACAATACACTGTTTTAGCCTTGTCAGTTTTGTGAATGTATTGGTCAAAGCAATGTGACTGAGCTTAATTATCGCATTGCCGATCAAACAGAAGCTCATATTAGTGAAATATTCAATTAGCCCAGTTTATCCAAAAGTTACGCATATTTAAGGTATCGAATCAGTCATAGTTTAGGGAATAATAAAACAAATAATTGGTTAGTTGTCATAGTAATTTATTTGACTTGCTGGGCTACTTGGGAACCAATTTACCAACCTCAATCTTGGTCAGCATCTATGAAAGGCAAGCACCAACTTGACTTATATTCTTTTCTAGCTGGAATGCCATTCCTCAAGAAAAGTTATACCGCCAAAATCATGGTGGTGGCATTTATCGGTACTCATATACCACTTCTGACTTTATTTTTTAGTTTTGTGATCTCAAACTCCTATTCCTGGGATATAGCTTTGCCAATTCTGGTGATTGCACTGTTGGCGACGTTAGCAGGTACGGTAGTCACGCTTTATGCCATCAATAATTTGTTAGCTCCAGTGATTCTGACATCTGTGGCGTTGCAAAACTATTTAAACAGTAAAACATTACCGCAACTACCCACGGAATTTACTGATGAAGTAGGTACATTGATGGCAGATACTTCACAAACGATTCACAAACTAGATGGGTTAATTCACTACATCAGTAACTATGATGATCTGACTGGATTACCTAATCGGGATTTATTTTGCGATCGCCTGCATCATATTTTATCCCAGCCTCAAAATATGCACCGGCTGATAGTGGTGTTTTTGCTCCGTATTAATGACTTTAACTCAGTCAGTCAGACCTTAGATCATCAAACATCCAATTTACTACTCAGAACCATCGCCCAGCGTTTAACTAACTCCATAGCACCCACAGATATCCTGGCGCGTTGTAGTAAAGATGAATTTGCGATCGCCCGCATGGAAATTCTTTCCATTGAGACTTTAATTAATCTCTGCCAATTATTACTGAGTAATCTAGCCAAACCCTTCTTTATCGAGGGTAAGCGGATTCATATCACAGCCAGTATTGGTATGACAATTAATAATTTAGAAGATGCTAATACTGTAGATCAAATCTTGCAACAGGCTCACATAGCGCTGTACCAAATGCAACAGCCAGGGTCTAGTCAATACCAGTTCTATTCACCAGAGATGAACGCCCAGTTACAGGAGCGGCTAACCTTAGAAGAACAATTATATGGTGCTTTAGAGCGGGGTGAAATGCTAGTTTATTACCAACCATTAATTGACTTACAGAGCGGACAAGTCAAGGCTATGGAAGCCCTCGTTCGCTGGAAACATCCCATCAAAGGTTTAGTTTCTCCGGTTAAATTTATTCCCATTGCAGAAGCCAACGGTTTCATTCTCCCCATTGGTGAATGGGTGTTGCGAACTGCCTGTACTCAAAACCGTGCTTGGCAGACGGAGGGATTTCCCCCCATCCGGATTTCCGTAAATCTATCAGCACGACAGTTTGAACAACCAAATTTAGTAGAACTCGTCAGCCAAATTCTCCATGAGACAGGAATGGACGCTGCTTACTTAGAGCTAGAAGTCACAGAAAGTTTCTTGATGGCTGATATTAATAGCTCTATGAAAATTTTACGGGAATTAAGAGAACTGGGGATATCTCTAGCCTTGGATGATTTTGGTACAGGCTATTCTTCCCTGAGTTACTTAAAGCGCTTTCCTGTGAATATGCTAAAAATTGATCGCTCCTTTGTCCAAGATGTGACATCCAATCCTGATAGCGCTGCTGTTACTGATGCCATCATTGCCTTAGCAAAAAACCTCAGATTAAATATCACTGCGGAAGGGATAGAAACCCAAGAACAGGTTCACTACTTACAAAAACGGGGCTGTGAAGAAGGTCAAGGTTTTTACTTCAGTCGTCCTCAACCTGCGGAAACAATCACTGAGATATTGAAAAATAGGGAGTGGGGAGTGGGGAATTAGGAATGGGGCGAATAAAGTCATCGCAATTAGAGAAGAACGGCGAATAGATACCGGATTAGCCACAATTCTCTAATTTGATGGCGGAGAATACCCAGTTACGATTACTGTCCCCTTTACCCCCAAGGAAGAAAAACTACTAGAGTGGTATTTTGAAGAATGGGTAACGTTTCTTTTTAGTGATACTGCGATCGCAGAAAGGGCAGCAGCCAGCCTAAAAATATCCGGTGAAAGCCCTTTTAAGCAAGCTTTTCAATATCAGAATGCTTACAGGTTATATCGATAACTGCGGGTATCTAGATTAGTTTATGTTAAAATCAACGAGCGCGGAGGGATTTGAACCCCCGACCCACAGAACCGGAATCTGTTGCTCTATCCACTGAGCCACGCGCCCTAACTTTGCTCCCATTATATCACAGTTTTAAAAATATTCAGCCGGATTTACAGGTGTACCATTACGACGGACTTCAAAATGCAGGTGAGGCCCTGTAGATAAACCAGTGGAACCGACAGATGCGATCGCCTCTCCCCGTTGTATAGATTGTCCTTCGTAGACATACAACTCACTGGCGTGGGCATACAAAGTAGTTTTATCATTTCCGTGATCAATAATCACAGTTCTGCCATAACCGCCAAACCAACCTGCAAAAATCACATTTCCAGAATCGGCGGCTCTAATTTTAGTACCATAACTAGCGGCAAAATCTAACCCAGAGTGAAAGCGACGATATCCTAAAATTGGGTGTATCCGCCAACCAAAGGCGCTGCTATGGGGTGCATTGCTAGGAAGAGCGAGTATCCCCGTTCCCCGAATAAATATGTTTGTGCGGCTATTAGCTTTGGCTTGGGCTGCTGCAACTTTTTGTTGAATTAAGGTTTCTAAATTTTGTGAATCTCTATCTAGCTGGTTTTGTGCGGCTTCTAAGGCTAGGCGATCGCTATTTAAACGAGAAACCAACTCTGATTGTGATTCCGCCTCAACTTGATAATTAGCTTTTTGTAAAAGTAACTGCTGACGAATCAAAGCAATTTCGTTTTTTTGCTGTTCAACTGCGGTTTTTTGTTGATTAATCAAGTCTGCTTGGGTGTAGAGTTTAGCTAAAATTCTTTGGTCAGCTTGATATACTAACTTCAGTTGATGACGACGGCGGATAAAGTCGCTGATATTTTGGCTTTGCAGTAAAACAGCTAATCCTTGAGAAGCAGGCGATCGCTGAAGATAGCGCAACCTAGCCACTGTAGCGGTGCGAATTTGTTCATAATCATTTTCTGTATCAACTAAATCTGCTTCCAACGCTTCCAGATTTTCCCCAGCTAGGCGTAACCTTAATTCACTGTCTTGAATCTGCGTATTTGTAGTTTGCAAATTTTCATTTAAACCAGTTAACCGATTTTGTGCGGCTTCTTGCAAATCCGTCAGGCGATCGCGTTGTTGAATTTTCTGATCACGCTGTTGCTTAATTTCCTGCTGCTGTTCTCTGAGACTATCAACTGATGGTGTCGTATTTGCAAATCCTGGCAGCCCTGTTAAACCAATGCACAAAACACAGCAGAATACAAGAGATAACCAAAATAATTTACCTTGGGGAAAAAAAAGCGATTTCATGCTGTTGATTAAGCCGAAAAATTGCAACCATCAACAGCATTATTCCCAAAACTAGAGAAAATCTAACATTGTTAAATTAAACCTGAAGGGGGGACAAAATCAGCTACAAGACAGACTCTATAAGCCTCATAGCTC
>NZ_CAWUOL010000126.1:0-10878 GCF_963923915.1 Nodularia chucula CCY0103
CTGACCCTGAATCTCTTTATTTCTCTGGCTTTTGGCTTTATTCAGCAAACCCTACGTAATTCGTAATTTGGTGATTGGGTATTAGGTATTGGAGACTAGGAATTTTTCCCCCTGCACCCTGCACCCTGCACCCTGCACCCTGCTTGTTTGCCTTTGCCGCAAACTAGTTATAATGATTTTCCATCCCTGTTAAACATAAAATTCAAATCCCCACGGCATTTATTATGGGACGAGTTCGTTCTAAATCAGACCTACCTAATAAAATTTGTCCCGTGTGTCAACGTCCCTTCACTTGGCGGAAGAAATGGCAAGATTGCTGGGACGAGGTGAAATACTGCTCAGAACGCTGTCGCCGTCGCCGTTGTGACAGTAAGTGACTGGGAACTAGGATGGGGAATTGGGGTAATTAACTGCAACTGAGACGCAAATAGCGCAAGGATTATCGATAATGAATTTACAGGTGCAACCTAAAGTAATTATTCATGGAGGAGCTGGTAGTTCTCTCCACGGGAAGGGAGGATTAGAAGCGGTACGGCGGTCACTTTATACGGTAGTGGATGCTGTTTATTCTCTTCTACAGTCCGGCGCACCTGCATCTGAGGCGGTGTTGCTGGGTTGCCAAATGTTAGAAGATGATCCCCGGTTTAATGCTGGTACTGGTTCAGTGCTACAGTCTGATGGCCAAGTGCGGATGAGTGCTTCTTTAATGGATGGCTCATCAGGGCGTTTTAGTGGTGTAATTAATATTTCACGGGTGAAAAATCCCATTCAGTTGGTACACTTTTTGCAAAATGCTCCAGATCGGGTACTGTCTGATTTTGGTGCGGCTGAACTGGCACGGGAGTTACAAGTTCCCTTATTCAATCCTTTAACTGATTTAAGATTACAAGAATGGATGCAAGAACGCCAAGATGATTTTAAAAGCACAATGGCGGGTGTGGTAGCGGAACCGGAATTAGTGGAAACAAGTAATGCTGGGCGCGGTACGATTGGTGTGATTGTTTTAGATACCTCTGGTAGATTGGCTGCTGGCACTTCCACAGGGGGAAAAGGTTTTGAACGTATTGGTAGAGTCAGTGATTCTGCTATGCCCGCAGGTAACTATGCTACTCGTTATGCGGCGGTGAGTTGTACTGGTATTGGGGAAGATATCATTGATGAATGTTTAGCGGCGAAAGTTGTTGTCCGGGTAACTGATGGAATGTCTCTTCAGGATGCTATGCAACGCTCTTTTACGGAAGCTAGTAAACATGAGCGTGATTTAGGTGCGATCGCTCTAGATGCTTCTGGGGCGATATCATGGGGTAAAACTAGCCAAGTGTTACTTGCTGCTTACCATGATGGTACAGCCATTGGTGATACTTTGGAATGGCATAATGGTGAGTTAGTGGGCTGTTTAAACGCAGATTAACGCTAAGGTTAACGCTGAGGTGCGCTGAGGATTCTATATTCTTCAGCACTTAGCACTTGTCGCCTGTTTTCTGCTGCCAATCTTGTTTGACTACTTGACGACTACGGGCAATTACTAGGGAGTTATCGGGGACATTTTCTGTAATCGTGGAACCTGCGGCGACATAAACATCATTTCCCAAGGTGACTGGTGCGACTAAAACACTGTTGGAACCTGTTTTAGTGCGATCGCCTATATGGGTAGGATGTTTTTTCACGCCGTCATAGTTGGCAGTAATTGTACCTGCTCCAATGTTAACTTTGTTGCCTGTAGTTGTGTCACCCAAATAGGATAGATGAGCGGCGTTGGTGCGATCGCCTAATTGACTATTTTTCAATTCCACAAAGTTACCCACACGGCAATTAGCACCGACTACTGCATGACCACGTAAATGAGCATAGGGACCAATGCGGCTATCTCTCTGAACAATGCTATCTGTAACTACAGAATACTGCACCGTGACATTTTCACCCAATTGGCTATTTTCAATTAAACTCCCAGGGCCAATACAACTCCCCGTTTGAATGGTGGTATTTCCCCGCAGGTGAGTTTGGGGTTGAATAATCACATCAGGCTGTAATTCTACAGTGTCATCAATGGTAATGCTATGAGGATCGATGAGGGTGACACCAGCCATCATCCATTTTTCCTTAACCCGTTTCTGTAAAATTTCGTAAGCCGTTGCTAGTTGCAGACGATCATTAATACCCAAAATTTCTTGGTAATCTTCCACATCCACAGCCGTAACTTTACCCACTTGGGTAACAGCATCAGTAAGATAATATTCTTTCTGGGCATTATTTGCTTGTAAATGGGGCAGAACTTGGGCTAGTTGTTGCCAACAAAAGCAGTAAATACCGGCATTAACCCGCCGATTGCTTTTTTGCGCCGCAGTACAATCTTTTTCTTCCACAATTTGCTGTACCACATTTTCACTGTTACAAAAAACCCGCCCGTACCCTTGGGGTTCAGGGACGTATGAAGTGAGGATGGTGGCGGCGTTGTGATTTGCTTGGTGAGTTTGTAATAGTTTTTGTAGGGTTTCGCTGCGTAATAATGGCACATCACCATTTAACACGAGCAAATCTCCGGTATAACCCTCTAGGTGGGGTAGTAATTGCTGGATTGCGTGACCTGTTCCCAGTTGTTGAGTTTGTTCGACGAACTCCAGATTAGGGGATTGTATGGATGTTTTTACAGCTTCTGCTTGATATCCGACAATCAGCATCCGCCGTGAAGGTGAAAGGATTTCTACACTGTCAAGAACTCTCTCAACTAGCGATCGCCCACCCAAAGAATGTAAAACTTTAGGTAAGTCTGATTTCATCCTGGTGCCGCGTCCCGCCGCTAAAATTGCTACAACTGCCATAATTTAGCTATCAGCTATCAATAAATTACCTGTGAGGGCTTGATCTTTTGATACATTTAGGCTCAAATCATATCAGTTAATCGCACCAATAGGAAAACTTTATTGTGAGTGGGGAGTGGGAAGAGGCAGAGGGGCAGGAGGCAGGGTGCAAGGGAGAATAGGAAAGGTTGTTAAGCTGCCGTCCGTGTCCAGTAATTTCTAACTCCCCCTGCTCCCTGCTCCCTTGCTTCTTATGGGGAATGGGGTAAAAGTATAATCAGTTTATGCCTTAACCTTCTTGGCAGTTGTTATAAATTGAATAAAGTCTTGGACAAGTTGGGGATTGCGCCAACCTAAATCAGTTTCTTGTTGGATTACAGATATTGCTGCTTCTAGCGTCAAGGCTTTTTTATAAGGTCGTTCGCTACTGAGAGCATCGTAAATATCAATTATTTGAAATATTTGGGCTATGTAGGGAATATCATTACCTTTTAAGCCATCCGGATAGCCTGATCCATCCCATCGTTCATGGTGATGGCGAATAATGGGAATTACTCCTTGCATACTCCGCAATGGTGAGCAGATTTTTTCCCCAATCAAAACGTGCTGCTTCATAATTGCCCAATCTTCAGGGGTGAGTTTGCCTTCTTTTAGTAGCACTGAGTCCGGGATACCCACCTTACCGATATCATGAAGATAACCACCCCACATTAAATCTCTGATTCGGTGGCGTGAAAGATTGAGGTATTCACCAAAAGCCTCTCCGATTTTAACTAACCGTTCGCAATGATCACCTGTATTGGGGTCACGACTTTCAATAGCTCTAGCAATAGAAAACAGCACTTTTTCTGCATGGTCTAAATCTTCATTTAAACGCTTCTGATGCACTAGGGATTTGACGCGGGCTGTTAATTCTAAATTGTCAAAAGGTTTGCTGAGAAAATCATCCGCCCCGACTTCAATTCCTTTGATCCGCGATCGCCTATCATTGAGTGCTGTCACAAAAATAACAGGTATTAGCCTTGTTTGTTCATCCTCTTTGAGTCGCCGACAGACTTCAAACCCATCCATCAGGGGCATCATCACATCCAGTAAAATTAAATCTGGTGGTTTTTCCTTCACCATGATTAAAGCAGTCGGGCCATTTTCTGCCTCAATGACTTCGTATCCTTCCATTGATAAGAGAGCAACAGCAGTAATCCGACTAGTGGTATGGTCGTCCACAACTAAAATTATTGGCACTTCTAAATCAACTTCTTTAGCTTTTGTAGAAACTGTAGCTTCTGAAGTTACGGTGATTGAAGTATCATAATCGCAACTAATATCACTTTTCATCCCACAAGGTGCTACTTATAACTTTTTCAATAAAAGGTCTACTTCAGACAATTTTAATGGATAACCTGCCTAATTTGGAAATTAAAATGAGTATGTCAAATTAAATTGAAAATTAATTTTGTTCAAGATGATTGCCAAAATAAACCCATAACTTTTGAACTTACTTTGCTAGTAAATCCCATACATAAGAAAATACAATAATATTTGTTATCTGAAATACAAAATTTACATTTAGTAATTTTAATTAGCATAAATTATGACTACTCTGGGCAAAGTAATCAAAGATATAGGAATCCGGTTTGATTGCGGAAATTACTCGTAGAGGTAGGGAACAGGGAACAGGGAACAGGGAACAGGGAAAGAGAAATAATGTGTACGGACTTTTATTCATAAATCAAATAGGATGGCTATAGTCGTAAAAGCACTACCCAGTCCCCATCTTGAATGCTAAGAGGATCTTTTCTGATATATTGACAACCAGCGTTTTCGCCAACGGGAGGTAGTTTCCCGTGAAGAGGCTTGATGTTCTATTTGTCGCCGCATGAGTATAACATCAGCAGAATCTATGAGTTGAGGATCGCGGTAGGGAATAGCAGCACGAGTTTGTAAATGTTCTTGTTCTTTGGCAGACAGGGGGGGAAGATAATTTGTGGGGGATATGGCCGCAACTGTACCCGGCGATCGCCTCCCCACCGGTGGAGTAGAACCTATGTTGAAGCCAGCAGCTAACAGCCCCGCCCGGACAGCAGCAGCACAAGAATAAGTAGCCAGCAAGCCATCAGGCTGTAAACACTGCGCCACCTTTTGCAGAAATTCTACAGTCCATAACTGAGGACATTGGGGCGGGGAAAAGGGATCTAAAAAAATTCCATCAGCTTGAAAGCTAGATTCATATACCTGCGTTATCAAGTTTCTAGCATCACCAATGAGTAATTGTGCTTGGAGACGATCTGTTTTTACCTGCTGATCACAGGCCAGTTGGGATAAAATTTCCGTGTACTCATAGTTCCAGTTATCGAATAGATGATGTGCGATCGCCGCTTTTGGTACATCTGGATTCAGTTCTAAACCAATTAATTCCACCTGACAACGGGGATTCACCGCCCAAATTGTCTGCAAAGCGGCAGCTGTGTTGTATCCTAGACCATAACAAATATCCAATAGCCGTAAAACTGGTTTTTCAGCAAATTTTGCTAACTGAGTCGGAACTACAAACTTAGAAAAACTCTCTTGTTTCGCTCCAAAATGGCTATGAAACATTTCACCAAACTCCTCTGAGACAAAGGTGAAAGAACCATCTGCTGTGACTTGCGGTGTAAATTTTTCCAACTCTCCCATAGCACCTTGAATGAATAACACCCAAATTGTTGTTTCCCCAACTTGGCTTTTTGAACATCTGCACGATCCCCAGGTCGTTATTATTGATTGTCGCTTTTCTCTAGCTGATCCACAACTAGGAAAACAACAATACCAAACCAGTCATATTCCCAACGCCCATTATCTCGATTTAAATCAGGATCTTTCCAGTCCTGTAGGTAAACATGGCGGTAGACATCCTTTACCTGATGTCAATCAGCTAGCGGAAAAGTTATCTGCAATGGGTGTGGATTCTCAGCAAAGTTTAGTAGTAGCTTATGATGATTCTCGCTTGGCTTTTGCGTCTCGGTTGTGGTGGTTACTAAGGTATTTAGGACATCAGCAAGTAGTTGTATTAGATGGAGGATTTACAGCCTGGCAAAAAGCTGGTTATGCCGTCACAGATGTAATTACCCCGGTCAAAATAGGTAATTTCATTCCCCAAGTAAACACAGAAATGGTCGTAGATTTTCAGACTGTGAAAATTCGCAAAGATTTACCACAAGTAGCCTTGGTAGATTCCAGAGAAGGCGATCGCTACAGAGGAGAACGAGAACCAATAGACAAAATAGCCGGTCATATTCCCGGTGCAATTAACTATCCTTGGCAAGAAATTACCGACTCTTCCGGTTGTCTTCTTTCCACCTCAGAGCATAGTCAAAGATGGCAGCAACTGCAAACAGCAGAAGAAATAATTGTTTATTGTGGTTCTGGTGTTACAGCTTGTGTAAATTTACTTTCCTTAGAATTAGCCAAAATTCACACAGGAAAACTGTATGCTGGCAGTTGGAGTGACTGGATTAGTTATCAATAATAAAAGTTCGTAGTCAAAGCTAAAATATCCCATAGCACACTACGAACAAAAAATTATTATTAACTATGTTAGGACTGAATCAACTGGTTATTTTACACCATCTTGAAAATCGGCTAAGGCGTAAGCAAACTCACGAAAAGCTGTTTTAATTAAAACCTCTTTCATGTTTCTGTCCAAGTGAGAGTTGCGGATCAGTTCTGCTAACTCTATAAATAGCAGAGAAAACATATAACGATCTTGGCGGTCTACCTGTTTTAAGGAAGACAAGATAAAATCATACAGTTCTGTTTGTCTAGCTTTAGTTTGTTCATCCCATATTTGGAATCCAAGACGGAAGACTTTTAACCGGATCTCATTGGTGTTATAAGTCGTATCTTTGTAGCGAATTGATACGCGTTGGGGAATATCCATAAGTTGACAGGATGGAGATTTAATATTAACTATTATTCATCTGTTTTTCTGTTAATCTGGATAAAAAATAGTTAACATTTTTCTATTAAATTGGTATCAACTTAAAAAACGCCATGAGTAGATCCCCAATAGAAGAATCAGGGATCTATATCCTAATCATTTGATCTGTCGGTTGTTAGGAAAGTTGGCAGAATGCGATCGCAATTCACCCTAACCAAAAATTAAAAATCATCCTCAAATTCGCCGTCAAAGCCGCCACGACCTTTACCCCCACCGCCACGGCCGCCTCCACCACCAAAGTAGGGACCACAACGGGGGACAAAAACACGCCGAGGACAACCCCTTCCTCCCTTCCTTCCTCCGGAAAGGAGTTGTTGTTCTTCTGTCGATAATTCCACAATCAACTCAGGTGGGATCATTTGTGTTGCCATAATTTGTTACCTCACTTACAAAATTAGGCATCGCTACCTAATGACCTAAATATAAGGATTAGTTATTTTTAAATCACAATCCGAAAGGTATAGTTTATGGTCTACCTGGAGTTGGGTAAATTTTTCAATGCAGAGGGACGCTAAGGCAACGCAGAGTTACGCAGAGTGTTACTTTAGTTTGGTTACTCTTTGCGCCTGTGATCCTATGACTAAATATATTGCTGCTATTGACCAAGGAACAACTAGCACCCGCTTTATGATCTTTGACAAGCAGGGTAAAGTTGTGGGCTATGCACAAAAGGAACATCAACAGATTTATCCTCAGCCTGGTTGGGTGGAACACGATCCCCAGGAAATTTGGTCATGTACTCAAACTGTGATTAAAGATGCTTTAGAGCGGAGTAATATTACTGCTGCTGAGATTACAGCCGTTGGCATTACTAATCAGCGTGAAACAATTGTAGTCTGGGATAAAAACACAGGCAAACCTTATTACAATGCGATTGTTTGGCAAGATACCCGAACGGATAACATCTGCAATCAACTAGCAGCAGATTTTGGTATAAATTGTTTTCGCGCGATTACAGGTTTACCAATTTCTACTTACTTTAGCGCACCGAGAATTAAATGGTTACTGGAAAATATACCAGGATTAAAAGCTGCTGCTGAAAATGGTCAAGCTCTTTTTGGCACAATTGACACTTTTTTAATTTGGCATTTAACAGGTGGTTTGCATATCACCGATGTGACTAATGCTAGTCGTACCTTGTTGATGAATTTGAACTCTCTAGATTGGGAACCGGAAATTTTGCAAATTATGGGTATTCCCAGGCAGATGTTACCAGAAATTCGCCCTTCATCAGCTATGTATGGCAAGGCTACAGGTATTTTAGCAGGAGTTCCCATTGCTGCTGACTTAGGTGATCAACAAGCCGCATTAATGGGACAAACTTGTTTTCAGGTAGGTGAAGCCAAAAATACTTATGGCACTGGTTGCTTTATGCTGCTAAATACAGGCCAGCAAAAAGTGTTTTCTCAACATGGTTTATTGACAACAGTAGCTTACAAGTTGGGGGATGCTCCTACAGTTTATGCTTTGGAAGGTAGTATTGCTATTACTGGTGCTTTAGTGCAATGGTTGCGTGACAACTTGGGATTAATTCAAACCAGTGCAGAGGTAGAAGCATTAGCCAGTACAGTTACTGATAACGGTGGTGTTTATTTTGTCCCTGCTTTTTCTGGGTTATTTGCTCCCTATTGGCGTAATGATGCCAGAGGTGCGATCGTGGGGATGACTCGCTACACAAATAAAGGTCATATCGCCCGCGCTGTTTTAGAAGCAACAGCATGGCAGACTCGTGAAGTTTTAGATGCGATGCGAGAGGACGCGCAGGTAAATTTAACGGCTTTGAAGGTAGATGGCGGTATGGTTTATAACAATCTATTGATGCAATTTCAAAGTGATGTTTTAGGTGTGCCAGTGATTCGTCCCCAAGTAGCAGAAACTACAGCTTTAGGCGCGGCTTATGCTGCTGGGTTGGCGACTGGTTTTTGGAGTAGTCTGGAGGAATTATCTGATAATTGGCTTTTAGATCAGACTTGGAAACCGAATATGGATACTGTGGAGAGGGAAGGTTGTTATCGGCTTTGGAAGAAGGCTGTTACTAAAACTTTTGATTGGGTGTAATCAATAATTTGCTTGAAAAATAAAGTGAAATTCTATTTAATTCTATCTAACCACTGTTTTGGGTCGCGTTTTGCGTGGAAGCAGCCCAGTACAAAAACAGTCTCTTCGTCAAAAATATAGAGAATAAAATAAGGGAATTTGCGGATTAATACTTTTCTTACTTGTTGATGAATAACTTGGTAAGCAAGGGGTTGTCTTCCGATTCCAGATAGACAAACATCAACCGCACGAACAAATTCAGAACCTAAACCTGGACTTTGGGATTCGTACCACTCAAAAGCATCTTGAATATCAAATTCTGCTTCTGGCTTAATAATTAGGTTATGGTTCATTGGGAAAATCCTAACCGTTTTTTCACATCTTCCCAACTAGAACCATTTGTAGGGTTTTGTTTGTAATTTTCTAACCGTCTATCCAGTTCCTGCTGTTGTGCTTGACTCAAGGGCATTTCCTCTTGCTGTTGCACAATGCTATCCCATAAATCTTCAGCTAGTTGGATACGCTCTGCAATGCTGAGTTCAGAAATGTCACATTTTAAGAGGGGATGGAGACTCATGAGTAACAAGTTAGGGTTGAGCTTTTATCTATTTTATAACATTGTAAGTAAATTTCATTATGTAGTTATTTTTGTCATTAAAATATAATTAACCACACCATAGCATCACAATATGTTCTACAAAATTCCACTGCTGCTGACACCTCAACCAGAAGGAGGGTTCACTGTAACTTCTCCACTTTTGCCAGAATTGATCACTGAAGGGGATTCTATGGATGAAATTTTAGCTAATGTCCAAGATGCCTTGGAAACTGTTATAGAAATGTATCAAGATTTAGGTAAAGAACTTCCTCACAACCTACAATCTGTAGACCAAAATTCACCAGCTTTGATAGAAACAATTATATCCGTTAAATGAACTATAGAGAAGTTGCTAAGAAATTATCTAGGCTGGGATGTGAACAAATTCCCAGAAGTGGTGGAGGTTCACACAGAAAGTGGTTTAATCCCATTACTCAGCAATCAACTGTAATTCCTGACTGGAGTAGCCGCGATCTGAAAATAGGTACATTACGAGCAGCTATAAAACAATTAGGAATTGAATGGTCTGATTTTGAACAATCATAAAAAACTCTCATAGCAAAAGTGCCACAATTTGCTGTAGTCTGTGCCATTCAGTTACAGTTTTATTTAACAATAGCATTTGCAAAACTTCACCTATCCCGCCGGAGCTTAGTACACAATGGTATCTCTCTCGTTTGATGCTTATCTCAAATCAATTCAAAAGAACCTGCAAAAAGGCAGTGAGCGCAGCCATTATCCAGCATTAAAAAATTTGCTAGACGATCCTGCTCAAGGAATTGACGCTGTAATTGAAGAAAAAGGCAACAAAGCAGGGATTCCAGATTTTACCGTCAAGCGGCGAGATTTGCTGGTGGGTTATGTGGAAGCTAAAGACGTTGGGCTAGATTTAAATCAGATTGAAAAAACAGAGCAATTGCAGCGATATCTAGAATCGTTTCCTAATTTCGTTTTAACTAATTATCTAGAGTTTCGCTGGTATATCAATGGGAAGCGTAGACTCAATGAGGTATTAGCAGCGCGAAAAAGCAATACACTAGCACTAAAAAATCCCGAAAAAATTGCAGTTTTACTGGAGCAGTTTCTTAACTACACAGGCGAGATCATTAAGAGTCCTGAAGACTTAGCGCGACAGATGGCGAGGTTAACAAAGTCCATCCGGTTAGCAATAGCAACGGCTCTTAGCCTAGAGAATATTGAGGGAGAATTGCATCAATTAAAACAAGGTTTTAGTGAGGTGTTGTTACCCAATTTGAATGATGCTGACTTTGCTGATATGTATGCACAAACCATTTCCTATGGTCTATTTGCAGCTAGAGTTGGTCATGCTCAAAATCCGGGGGGTGAAGCCTTTACCCGTCGCACCGCCAGCACATATATTCCAGCCACAAATCCATTTTTGAAGCGGTTATTTAATAGACTCATCCGCGAATCATAAATGCCTACCAGGAGAGAGTGACAAGGAATTC
>NZ_CAWUOL010000127.1:0-9980 GCF_963923915.1 Nodularia chucula CCY0103
CAATCCTCTCCTAGAATCCCACTGTCAATAGGGTTTGAGACGCGCTAACCCTGCCCTAATATGCTTGTCAAGTTTGTCCAGTTATCTAGTGGACAAACTATTTTTAGTTACAAAATTTTGGGGTAACGTTCAGTTAAAAGCGTTTAACCTGTTTTAAGCTACTCTACACCACTGTCTATACCAGAAGCATTAAACCATGATTAGCCGCTACGCACCATTACTAGCGCTTGTTAGTTTGACTTTGTTCAGTTGCAACACCCAAAGCAGTACACTACCACCACCTACTGAGGATTGGATAGTGACAAACATTAGCGATGGTCACAGCCTCACTGTTAGACAAACAACTGGACAAGAGATGAAGATACGCTTATGTGGTATTGATGCCCCAAAACTAGATCAACCACTGGGTAAAGAATCTCGTGATGCACTGCGATCGCTTATAGCTTCCTCTGACAATGAGGTGATGGTTTCTCCAATAGAAAAAGATAGGGATGGCCGCACATTGGCTGAAGTGTTTATCATTCTTCCTGATAGCGAAAAGTTTTTGAATGAGGAGCAAATATCTTCAGGGAACGCCTACCTGTACAAACAGGATGCTGGTAAATGCCCCAATGAATCAACTTTGGAAAATGCAGAAGTGATTGCACAATCTAAAAAGTTGGGGTTGTGGAGTGGGTTTAAAGGAAAGTAGGCAATCACTCACCCCTGTATCCATTCCCTAGCCACTTTTAGCGCCGCATCTGCTGAGTAATAAATCCCTTTCTTTCCATAAACCGAACAGTCCGGGCTAATTATCCGAAATTCCCAAGCATGAGCCGAAGTATAGAAAACCATCAATATGTGGTTACTGGTGAAGATTAGCGTCTCTATCTTTATACTCGATGGCATGAGGTATAAATATCTTTAATCAAAACCGGGAATTTATATGACGGCTGGGTATTCTAACTATATGTAATTATTGGTTACGCATGATATTTAAATTTATCTCTCTTGCTACTGCTTTAGTCTTAACGCAGCTTATTCCAATTCCAGCCGCCAACGCCCAAACCTTTACGGGAATTGTAGTATCTGTAGGAGATGGCGATACCATACAAGCAAAATTTGGAAGTAAGAAAGTTACTATTCGACTGGCTTGTATTGATGCCCCAGAAATAAAACAAACACCTTGGGGTAAACAGTCAGCAGATAGACTCAAAAAATTATTACCAGTAGGACAATCAATCAAAGTCCGTTCAGTTACCCAAGATAGGTATAAAAGGCTAGTAGGTGAAATTTATGTAAGCGATCGCTCAATTAACCTCACAATGGTTAGGGAAGGGCAAGCGGTTGTTTATACAGAGTACCTTCAAGGTTGTGCTGATACTAAGAGTCAGTTTATCCAGTCTGAAGCTGAGGCTAAAAACAAAAAACTAGGATTTTGGAATCAAACCAACCCTGTGATGCCTTGGGATTTTAGACGGTCAAAAGAAGTTGTATCTACTCCTGCTCAACAAACTACACAAAAACAGTGCGATCGCTCTCAAAGACTTCCCTGATTTGTGGTGTCTTCTGATAATCTCTATAACCTGCTGCTCATCGTCACTGGGGACTAATTTACCCTCTACCGACTGCTGACCAAAAGCAGGGGAACCGTAGGCATAGCCACCTTGAGAAGCTTTCGCCTTTCTTCCCCCTTGGGTACGCTCGGTAATTTGGGCGCGTTCTAGTTCGGCAACTGCGGCCATCATGGTTAAAATCATTTTCCCGGTGGGGGTGCTGGTATCTACATTTAGATCCAGCAATACTAATGCTTTATTGGCAGGTTGTAGAACATCTTCTACCAGTTCCAAAACATCTCGACAATTGCGAGCTATCCGATCAAGCTACTTCTCTCGATTAACCAGCACCCCATCCACACACGCAATGCCCCACGGTGGAAACTTCGCCAAAAGCTTCTTGATCACGATTTGCAAAGCAGGATCATCATTCCAGCACTCGTGAAGAAACTCAAAATCAGGTTTTTCCCCAAGTATCCCTGCCATTTTCAGTTTTTCCATCCGTTTTGGTCGCGCTTTTAAGCGGGTTGCGATTCCTTCACTTGACCATTTTTCATCATTGTGGTCAGGTGCGGCGGAAAGAGTGTGGTAATGATGAGTTTTGTCCTCATCGCCCGAAACCTTGTTTTCACCTATCAGCGTAGTTTGTTCATTTTGGGCAACGGGCGCGGCGGAATAAGTGCCTTCTCTACGAGACGCTGCGCGAACATAAAAAACTGTCGGTTTAACACAACAACTTTGGTTTTCTCCCTCCAAAAAAGCAGATTCGCCCTGTACAGCATCCACAAGCGCCAGCGATGTGCAGTCCGTTACCGTAGGTGTAGGTAACTCTTCTTTTTTTTCTTCCACGCCCTCAACAATCTGAGGCGATGCACCCCCCAAGGGTGCAATCGCCGTCTCCTCACAGTGAGAGTTTTCGTGTTGCGTGGAAGAATCACACCTCACAATCTCTTTTGAAGAGTTTGTGAGGTGTTTCCGAGGAGTTCGTGAGGTTTTACAGAATGCTTGCTCTGATTGGGGTTGACTTGAGATACACGCCAAATTTGTGGCATCTATTTCTAAGAAGCCAGCATTCATCTCTGAATTTTGAGAATTTGGTTCTGTTTTTTCAGCATTTGGTTTTTGTGAGGTAGAGTCAATTCCCTCCCAAAACTCCTTCATCCGGCTACCATGCAGATTCCGTACCAACCAGCCGACTGTTTCACGCCCATCTTGTATGGACTTGTCAGGCTTGAAAATAAACACTCCACTGTCAGATAGAACTTTCTTCGCCGCAATAAAACTGCTGTAACCCATAGCTGTAGATAAGGGCATCCACCGGGAACCATAAGGATCAGCCGTCCAACATTCCTGCCATAGTTGATTCACAGAAGGCTTTTGCTGGGAAGCCCACAGCATATCTTCTATGGGGATAATTACATGAAGCCTTTTATACGGGGATTTCTGTTTACTAGCAGCAGTAGACTTTTTGGGTTTCGGTCTTGTAATAGTTGCAGTCATTATGCTAACTCCTGTTTGTTTGGACACACGGAAATTTCCCCCACTATGATTGCGAGGTTGGATACTCATATTTATTTGTCTAAAAAATTACTGGGAAGGGTAAAACTAGTTAGCCTTGCCAGAGTCGCAATTTATCTCTGGAATATTTCTCAGTTTTCTGAAATTTTTCTTTTGAGTGATCCCAAGCGACGACAACTTCCTCGCCCAAGTCCTCGATTACTTTGCCTCTGGCTATATAGAACCTGTCGTAAGGGTCAGCGTGAGCAACGATAGAACCAAGTTCAATAACGGGAGGTTCAGTAGATGCCTTCTGGAGTGAGGTAATTAATTCTGTTTCCTGGGTAGTCAATTCTGCTAAATAGTCGTGTTTTATAGCTTCGTATTCTTGAGCAACATCCCAAAAGTCTTGCCAGCTAGACCCCGGCTTCATCAGCACTCCCCGAATCTCACTAACCGCTTGGGGTAATAGTTGCAATTGCTCGACTCGATATGTGATCGCCTGCGGGGTCGGTTCACTGCCCAAAATCAGAGCCGCAGCTTCCAGTGCTTGGGTGTTGTTCATGGCACTGGCTAAATTCCCCAAAGCCAAACCCATCAACCGTAAGCATTCTTTGGCATTTTCTTTGGGTGGTTCCGTGGCCAGCGATCGCAGATCAATTGTTCTCTCTAGTGCCTGTTTCACCTGCTTATTTAAAGCTTTGGCTGCCTGTTTGGTGAAGGTGTTTCCCCACTGCTGAGTTGGATATTCCTGTACGGCGTGTTCCAATTCCTGAATGCGCTGCTGAAGTCGCTGGTTTTCAAACTCCAGTTGGCGCAGGTTTTCCATCTCGTCCAACCGTTGCTGCAACTGAATGTTTTGCTGTTTCTGTTGTTGGAATAATTTCTGGTATGCCTCCAGTTGTTCTTGAACTTGTGCTTCCGCCCTGGCTGATGCTTCGGCTTGCAAACCTACCCTCAATTCCTGTTCTAGTCGCTCTAGTTCCTGTTTGTGCTGTTGTTCGAGTGCTGCGATTGCTTCGGTGTATTCTGCGGGGTATCTGCGCTCTCTAGGTAAGTTTACGCTGAAGATATCTAAATCAGCATTGTTGATCAGCAGCCTCTCTCCATCAGGGAACGTGACAATCTGCTGATAATTGTTTGGTGGATCTGCCTCAATAACTCCCGATTCCCCATATTTGAAATGTGATTGTGATGAAACTGTGACTTTCGCCATTTCCGGAACCATTGGTTCCTCAACAGAGTGCTTTTTTCTCACAGTCGGAGGAACCACTTTCTTGGCAGCAGCAGCAAAGTCTGATTCACTAGGGGAAGGGTTTTGTTCGAGTGCGATCGCTAAAGCTTGTTTGAGTTTTTCTGGTTCCTTGACCAAACGCAACAATGGCCGAGACTGACGCTCATTTTTGATATGTCCGCCAAATTCCCCAGCAGCTTCAATCACCTTTTTGGCTGCTAGAAGTTGGTTTATCCGTCGGTAGCCACCCCAGGCAGATAATTCACGCTGGCAGTATTCTTCAAAGTTTTTGTAGCCCCCCTCAAGGTAAATCTGTTGTTCCCGCATTTGGAGAATTTCATCCACTGCTTGCCACTCGAAGCGGTCGATGGCGGCGAAGGTTTCTTTGATGCTGGTGTTGAGGTCAGCGTAATCAGAGGCAGAGATTGTCTTGGGATTTAGTGTTAGCATGATTCTTGCCCACTATGGTAAATGCTTGTGATATTGCGGTTTTGCAATCAGTGCCAAAGTGAGTCTTTAGCTGAATCTTTAGATTTGACCAAAAATGTGTCAGCATAGTAATTGGCTCACTTTGTCTTCAACGATTTGAGTAAGCGATCGCATTGCTTTGGACGGTGGGCGATCGCTTTTAGTTTTTAGACTGCAATTTGATGTTGAACAAAATCTAGCAGAGGAGGGAATATCCTTGATTTGTCAGCAGAAACCAGTACAAATACTACATTGCTAGAAATTGGTTCCCGAATGTAGTTGTAAAGAATAGCAAATGCTGCTGTAGTCAGATAATGAGCATTTCTCAATAAAACTACAACCTTAGAAGCATCCACCTGTGTAAGCAATGTTTGTATACGCTTAATTAGTCTTTCAATATCTTGGGCTTCATAACCCTCAGTGGCTTCAAAATCTATAATTTGGTCACATATAAAAGATGTCATTGTTTTTCCTCTGTGTTTTCAACTTTCTCAAAAGTGCCATCGGCGCGCCGTCGCCAGCCATCTATAATTACATTATCTTCAGGGTTACGAAGGTTTGAGGGATCACGCCAATCGTAATTAGTTTCGCCAGACGATTTTGGCTCTATTGGAGGTATTTTGTCCTGATTGGAATCGTTGGTTTCACTCATGCAACCCGTATTATCTGGAACTAGCAGAAGGGAGAAAAATTTATTTGTTTATCCCCCTTCTGCTTTTTGTTGTAGAATCTATTGTAATGCAATAGCGACGCATTGCGTTACTAGCAGGCAATAAAATTTAACCCGCCTCGTTGTTTGACGGAGGCGGGCTTTCTTTCATAATTTTAAGGATGCGATTGCGTTGCAGCCTGAGAGATTTGTTCTCCTCTCTCAGGCTGCTGATTTTTTTGCCATTTCTTGCTGCTGCTTTTCTAGTAGCTCCAATCGCTGTCCTTGTAATGAAAGCATTTCATAGAGCTTCTCCAAATTTATTTTTTCCGGCACTTGATTTTCATAGTGCTTGACAAAATCTTCAACTAGTTCATTGAGCAATTGTGACGGTCTAAGCCCTCTGCTTTTAGCTATCTTTTCTAACTCTTCTTTTATTTCGCTGCTAGTGCGAAAGTTTATCTGTGTGTCTAGCTTCATCGTTCTCCAGTAATTTGCGTTGCAATCCTTTTTCTGAATTATATTCTTCTCTTTATTAAAAAGAAAATTTTGCGTTGCAACTATTGACTATGCGACGCAAACGCATTACATTATATTCATGATCTAAAAAAAGCTTATCGCCTTTTAACCACGGGTTATTAATAAACCCTTCAGAACCTTGACAGCACAATCCAAAGTGACCGCTTAATGAGTAACCGAGGCACTGGCGCAACCAGAGAAGGCGAGGGGTACACAGCGAGAAATGGATTGGCATGAATAAGAAATCACCAGTAGGACGACTGACTTCTAAAGCCGTATCCGTCGCCTGACATTATCTGTCTCCTGCTTGGTAATGCTCCAGTCACTGGCTAGGAGTAATGAAACTATGGCTACGCCAAATTAGAGTGAGTGCGTTGTGGCATACCACAACGTTTGACCAAAAACAAAGGCGATCGCCCAACCGTCCAAAGTTTGCGATCGCCTTATACCTTTTATTCAAGGAATATCTATTATGCCTTACAAAACACTGATACAGCAACCATTTGACGAACAGACTGTAGCTCAAGCCGAACTAGACACTTACATTGAAGCCCAGGCGCAGACTGTAGCACCAGAAGAATTGATCCCCATTGAAATCAGCTTTTACGATCACGAAGTATATGCAGGTCAAAAGCTCGTAGCTGCGATTACCTATGACTATGAAGATGTAACCCAGCCCTGGCTCGTGATGGTCAATGGGCAGGAAATCTACCGAGCAAACACCTGGGCGAGAGTGTGGAGATACATCTGCACCCATCACAAAGACGGAAGCTTACCTGTACACGAACAACAAGAAGCCCCAAACACTACAGATAACGAAATAATGTGTCAGATTTTCAACGAATGCCAAAAGTTCGGCTTTGAAATCTTGGACGACGGCATTTATAAGGACGACGTGAAACTTGGTGAAGTAGGATACACCAACAATCAATGGTGGTTTGTCCGAGCATCAGAGGAAGATCAAGGGAGAATACCTTGTGATTCAGCTTTGGAAGGAGTTTGGTGGTTATCGATGGTTGATGTCGATGTGGAAACCGTGTCTTGTGAAGAGTTGTTAGACAAACCGTTTGACCAACTGACAGATGGAGAGTGGGAACACTTGCTAGAACATGAGCCAGGGTCAGCAGAACGGGAATTAGTGGTAGCGTAAAGTACAAAGGCGATTGTCGGTTGTGCAATCGCCTTTGTACTGTAATCGTTAAGAATAAGTTGCCACAAAAACGCATAGGCAGATACAGCCGTATAATAAAGCACAGTCATTATTGAAAACATGACTCGTAAACCTCACGACCAATTTGCAAAGCAATTTTTAGAGGAGCTATTGTCACCGTTAGGCAAGGTAGAACCGAACAAAGAGGTGATTCACGAAGCTCGGCAGGTAGATGTTTTGTTTTCACCAGCACCAACAGCCCAAGCACAAAATCTAGGACTACTGGGAAAAATTGCACTGCTGAATACGGCTTTACTGGAACCGTTTCGTAATCAGCCCAGTAAAACAGAGGTGCGGAACTGCCTGACAAAGTTGTTCACTGTAATTGCAGATTCGCAACGCAAAGCCAAAAGGGAAGACACGACCATACCAGAGGATAATCTAGCTCGATTGTGGATTTTAGCGCCATCAGCGTCCCCAGGATTATTAGAAAGTTTTGGGGTTAAACTAGAGCTAGAAACTTGGTTGCCTGGGGTGTATTTTCTACCTGATGTTTTTAGAACAGCGATACTGGCAATTAACGAGTTGCCTGTAACAGAAGAAACATTATGGTTTAGGCTTCTAGGGAGAGGAAAGGTTCAACAACAAGCAGTCAGTGAATTAGTTGCGCTATCACCAGAAAACCTTCTGCGCCGTAATGTTTTAGAAATAATTTACAGATGGCGTGTCAGTGTAATGACATACCAAGAATTAACTGAAGATGAACAGGAGTTAATCATGAACTTAACAGATGCTTATCAGGAAGCGAGAGCGCAAGCTGTACAAGAAGGACAACGCCAAGTAGTAGAAAATTTGTTGAGATACAGGTTTGGTTCTGTGGATGAAGAACTGTTGAGAGTTATTGATAGTTTATTACATCTCTCTCCAGATGAATTTGCTAAAGTGTTGCTGGAATTACCTACTTTCTCTCGTGAAGAACTTTTGAGTAGGTTCAATGTTAAAGGTTGATAGATCACGATTTTGTAAACGCCAGAACAATAATTTTACTATTTGGTCTGGTATCAGATATGCAAGAAGTCAACACAGATATACGCCAAATGAAAGCTAATATTCGGAATTAAAACACAGGTTGAGAGGAAGTTCTTAGGTTATTGCGGCGTAGCAACAATCCTGAAGCATAATTCACAGTATTAACAACAGTATCATGTTTCAACCTTTAGTTGAGCCAATATCTTTTGAAGAATTTTTGGAATGGAAACCAGAAAACGGCAGGTATGAATTACATAAAGGAGTCATAGTCGAAATGCAGCCAACAGGGGATCATGAGTTGGTTAGAGCATTTCTGATTAGAGAACTCAATTTTGAAATTCGCAGGATTAATCTAGCTTATTCAATTCCTGGACAAGCCTTAGTCAAAGCAGTAGATAAAAAATCGGGCTATATTCCAGATGTATTGGTATTGAATACACCTAATTTAGTTAATGAACCACTTTGGAAAAAATCATCAACAGTTTCTCAAGGGGAATCAATTCCGTTGGTAGTGGAAATTGTCAGTACAAATTGGCGTGATGATTATTTCCTGAAATTTGGAGAATACGAAGAAATGGGTATTCCCGAATATTGGATTGTTGACTATGCTGCCTTTGGTGGAAAGCGTTTTATAGGCAACCCAAAACAACCAACAATATCAGTTTACTGTTTAGTTGAAGGAGAATATCAACTAACTCAGTTTCGGGGAAATGACCGTATTCAATCACTCACTTTTTCAGAGCTAAATTTGACTGCTGAACAAGTTTTACAGGCGGATTTAGGTGGAAACTTCTAATATTATAATCAAAAAGCAGTCAGTGAATTAGTTGCGGTATCACGAGAAAACCTTCTGCGCCGTAATGTTTGAGAAATAATTTACAGATGGCGCGTCAGTGTAATGACACAGCAAACCTTAACTAAAGATGATCAGGAGTTAATCATGAACTTAACAGATGCTTATCAAGAAGCCAGGGCTGCTGCTGTACAAGAAGGAGTAGAGCAGGGACAACGCCAAGTTATAGAAAATTTGTTGAGATTCAGATTTGGTGCTGTAGACGAGAAACTGTCGGGAGTTGTTGATAGTTTATTGCGGCTATCTCCAGAAGAGTTTACACCTTTGTGTTTGCAATTAACTCGTGAAGAACTTTTGAGTAGGTTCGGAAGGACGGGGCAGTAAAAGTAATTACAAATTTAGTAAAAATTATCAGTTCCAAAGCGTTTTGTTAATAGCAGAGCGCTGTTTTTGATGAATGGAACCCAAGTAATTATCACGATCTTAAAGCCACCTATGCTCATAAAATCTTCTCCCCTCCCTTGTTGGCTAAATGCCCAAAATACAGCCGTAGCAGTTGCGCTGATTAAATTCGGATTTGTCTACGAAGGCGAATTAGAAGGTGACGACGTTGATGCCACGGAAGCAGTCACACAAGGCTGGTTAGTTGGCTGTAGATGCTGCGACAACTCAATAGTTGCGATATTTGACGGCGCTGTATTTTCTTCATCATGTGATGACTTTGGTGATTCACAGCTTAGATACAACCAACTCAAAAAGCTGATTAGGGCAACCCTCAGAAGCTACAAGCCTTTTAATCCTTACGAACAATTACAGTTATTTGGAACAGGATCATGATCAACCCTGAAGACTCAAAACAACTCCGCCAGCTAATCAAAACTGCTTACCTTGCCCTAGCTGCAATTGATGATTCTCCCCAGTTCAAGAAAATTAATTATTCGCCAGATTTGACCCTTGGTGATGCTGTAACCGCTCTGGAATACCTGGAATGGGAACTAGGGGATGAATCGCAAGAACGCTAAAAATAAAGGCAACTCCAGTATTAGGAATTGCCCAGAAATGTTGAATCTCGTTACAAAACTTTACATATTCAGGTATAGTAGTTT
>NZ_CAWUOL010000128.1:0-9789 GCF_963923915.1 Nodularia chucula CCY0103
AACTACTATACCTGAATATGTAAAGTTTTGTAACGAGATTCAACATTTCTGGTCTGCAAGATACTCAAAAAGATAATTTGGTCAATACTGGTTTGCGGTTGCAGGAATTGTTGCAATTATTAGAAGACTGTGCTGCTGGGCAACAATTGGTGTGGCTGGATGCTTGTCATAGTGGTGATTTGACCTTGTTGGGTGCTAGGGGAGAACCAGAACTCAACCCGACTCAAGAATTAGTGGAAATTCTCCGCCAACGTGCCGCGAAGAGAAAGGGATTCTATGCTTTATTATCATGCGATCGCGGTCAAAAATCTTGGGAATTTCCGCACTTAGGACACGGAGTATTTACCTATTATCTCATCCGGGGACTGCGGGGAGAAGCGGCTGATGCCCAAGGAGTTATCGAAGCAGATGGACTTTACAGATATGTTTATCACCAAACACTGACATATATAGATAAGGCTAATCAACAGTTACGGGTAATTAATCATCTGAAAAAAGGGCGCGGCGAAACTTCCATTCATTCTGAATATCCCTCACAAACACCAAAGCGCATTGTGGAAGGAGTCGGCGAGGCGATTTTAGGACTCAAACCTTATAGTAAAGGGTCTGTACAACATCTGCGTCAAGCATTAATTTTAGGAGAATTTCCCCAAAATCAGAATGCATCGGCTTTAAATAAAATCCTCAGTACGGTTGGCAATTTTCAGTCAAGTTATTGGACTGTGGGCGAAAATACTACTGGTTCCGATGTGCAAAAAGCTATACAAAAGTGTTTGTTGTCGGCTTCTTTTTCAGAGTCACCCCAGGAATCGACTTATTTGGAAGCGCCTGCAACTGTCTTTTTATATCTGCGGGGACATTTGCAAGAAACAGCACAAGGCGAAGGTGTATTTATACTGTCCGATAATGTTGTAATTCATCGTTCTTGGTTGAGAAAACAATTGCGGCGGTGTCAATCGCAACAAATTATTATTTTAGATTGTCCTCTAGGGGAAATATTTGTGCGTGATTGGGTAGAAGAATTGCAATTAGGATTAGATACGGGACAATGTTTAATTGCTTGTGCTGCAACAAATGAAAAATTCGCTTCTACTTTCATAGAAACGCTGAGTCAAGCTATGCAGCCATCTGGGTTAACCGCAGCCGAGTTGATTACTCAATTACAAGTTGAATTATCAGCTACCAAGATGCAATTATATTTCTGGTTATCTGGTTCTCAAGGGATTATTGAAATTCTAACAGAACCAACTTTGTTTATCAATGATAGTTCCCCAGAAAATGTTGAGGATATACCTGATGATTTGAGTTCAGATGTAGGTATAGATTATACTCAACTGCGGGATTTACTTGCAGCTGGCAGATGGTTGGAGGCGGATAAAGAAACCACCAATCTGATGTTGCAGGTAGTAGGGAGGAAAGAACAAGGGAACCTGGATTTAAAGAGTTTAGAAAAGTTTTCTTGTCTTGATTTATCTACTATCGATACTCTCTGGGTGAAGTATAGTGAGTGGTGGACGGTTTGGGTTTAGTGTACAGCAGCGTATTTGGCAGAGTTTAAAAGGTAATTCGGTGGCTGACCCTGTAATGGGGTTGATGATTGGTAATGAGAAGATGGCGGCGGCGGAAACTTGCATTGATTTTGCTAATCGTGTGGGGTGGCGTTTGCAAGATGCTTGGGTTGATTATGAACATCTGAATTGGAATGAGGATGCACCTGTGGGATGTCTACCTTATTGTGGTTTTTTGGAACAGGTTTGGCGGGTAAAGGTTTTTGGTGTGTGGGAATGGCATAGTGCGATCGCTACAGCTTCTTGGTGGCAATTGTGTGTTAGTCTGTTATCTCGTGTGGAGGTTTGTGTCACGCAGAGGCGCAGAGGCGCGGAGAGTTAAAGTTGAGATTATTTTTGGTAAAGTGGTAATAAACATTCAGAGGTATCACTTTGATGAAAGTCCTGCATGGAACTTGGATACCAGATGCTTCTACTGATTTTATTCAGTCGGGGTGTTTTTGTTTTTGGGTGGAAACTCCTGTTAGTCAGAAAAACCGCAGTCGTAGCGAAGGTATTCATCCGGGACATTTAGCCAAGGCGGAATTATCTAATTTTTTAACTCAGGAGTTGGGAATTAAAGCCACAGCGTCTCAGTTAAATCAGTTGATATCCCCGAAATATTTTGCCCTCCCAACTACGAATAATCAGCCTTTACCTTCGCCGGAGTTAATCAAGTATCTGGAAGTGGAAATTCCTGAAGATTATGAGGAGTTTCAATATTGGCAGGTGGATTGCTATGAGACGGTAATCTATACTAAAGCTGAAAAAGCAATCAATGTAATTAAATTTCTCAATGATATTCATTTTGTAGCATTATATAACTCTGGGGATGTTCAACTTGGTTCTGATTTGCTGTTTTGGTATCACTACACTCAAGCTTTTAAAGAAGTAATTTTAAAAGACCAATATATTCCAGCTCTGAAATATCGGCAATTAGCAGCCGCAACAACGAAGAAAAAAGGCAAACAACCACCTTCCCAGCCTTTTGAAATTTACGCCAATTGGGAAATTATTTCTGAACCATACGAAACAAATATTCAAAAATATATTGACTATATGCCACTAATTTGTGTGGCAGGTGCGGCAAAATCAAGTGATAAAGTTGAGTTCTTTAATCAGGAAACTTTATTGCGTCATTTTTCTGAGTTTGTACTTAATAATTTAGTTACGCATACACCTTCGACAGCAGCCTTTGATAAGCAAATTGCAGATTCTTTAATTGACTATTGCCTTTATCCCCAACGCTATAACCCACTCACAACTAATACGGCTTTAGAAGCATATAAACAATGGCAAGCTTGGAAAAGCAAAATTACCCGCACTCAATCAGACTCACACTTTTATCTCTGTTTTCAACTGCATTCCCCGACTAGCGAGAAAATAGACAATTGGCAGATGCAATTTTTAGTAGCTAGCAAACAGGACCCTTCTTTGAAGTTGGATTTGGCTGATTACTGGACAATGAATAAAACAGCTAAAACTGCTGTACAGAAGAATTTTGGCAAAAACTTTGAAACTAACTTGCTGCTAAATCTCGGTTATGCAGCGCGAATGTATCCTCAACTATGGCAAGGGTTAGAAACAGACCAGCCGACAGGAATGCAACTGACTTTAGATGCAGCTTTTGATTTTCTCAAAGAAAGTGCTTGGTTGTTAGAAGATGCAGGTTTTAAAGTCATTGTACCTGCTTGGTACACCCCTGCTGGTCGCCGTCGTGCTAAAGTTCGCCTCAAAGCATCAGGTAAAAAACTCGCCCCCACGAAGGGGGAGACAAAAAGCTATTTTGGTTTAGATTCCCTGGTAGAGTATCAATATGAATTAGCCATTGGGGAACAAGCTGTGACTCCCCAAGAATGGGAACAGTTAATTAATGCGAAATCTCCCCTAGTGCATTTTCGCGGTCAGTGGATGGAATTAGACCGGGATAAAATGCAGCAATTACTGGAATTTTGGGAGTCTCACGGCGATGAACAACCCCAGATGAATTTGTTGGAGTTTTTACAACGCAGTGCCGAAGTTGGGGAAGAGTGGGAAATTGAACATGACGAAGTGCTATCGGAGATGATAGCGAAGCTGCAAGATAAAAGCCAATTGGAACCAATTTCTGAAACGTTAAATCTGCAAGGCACTTTACGCGAGTACCAAAAGCGGGGTGTGGCTTGGTTAGAATATCTAGAACGCTTGGGTTTAAATGGCTGTTTAGCAGATGATATGGGTTTGGGTAAGTCGGTACAGGTAATTGCTAGACTTGTGCAGGAAAAGGATGCCGTGGAGTCTGTTTTACCGACTTTATTAATTGCGCCTACTTCCGTTGTGGGTAATTGGCAAAAGGAAATTGCTAAGTTTGCACCCCATTTAAAAAGTATGGTGCATCATGGTAGCGATCGCCTCCAAAATTATCCAGATTTCAAAGCCGCTTGTCAACAGTATGATGTGATTATTACCTCCTTCACCCTCGCCCGTAAGGATGAAAAGCTGTTCAATAGTGTGGAATGGCAACGTTTGGTTTTAGATGAGGCGCAAAATATCAAAAATCCTAAAGCTGCACAAACCAAAGCTATCCTCAAACTTTCCGCCAAACACCGACTCGCGTTAACAGGAACGCCTGTAGAAAACAGACTGCTAGATTTGTGGTCAATTTTTAATTTTCTCAATCCTGGTTACTTGGGTAAAGAAGCCCAGTTTCGCAAGTCTTTTGAAGTTCCTATTCAAAAAGATAATGACCGGGTAAAATCAATTACTTTGAAGAAATTAGTGGAACCGCTAATTTTACGCCGGGTGAAAACTGACCAATCGATTATTAATGATTTGCCGGATAAAGTTGAACAAAAACTCTATACTAATTTAACGAAAGAACAGGCATCACTGTATGAAGTGGTGGTGAAAGATGTCGAAGAAAAGCTGCAAAAAGCAGAAGGGATTCAACGCAAGGGATTGATACTTTCAACTTTGCTGAAATTAAAACAAATTTGTAACCATCCAGCCCAGTTCTTACAAGATAATAGCGTATTTTCCACTGAGCGATCGCACAAACTGAGTCGATTAGCAGAAATGGTAGATGAAGCCGTTGCAGAAGGGGAAAGTTTGCTGATATTTAGTCAATTTACAGATGTTTGCGAAAGTGTAGAAAAGCATCTTAAACATAATCTGCACTGCAATACTTACTACCTACATGGTGGCACAAGTCGCAAACGTCGGGAACAGATGATTACTGAATTTCAACACCCAGATACGGAACCATCGGTGTTTATCCTTTCGCTGAAAGCTGGTGGTGTGGGTATTACTCTGACGAAAGCCAATCACGTTTTCCATTTTGACCGTTGGTGGAATCCAGCCGTTGAGGATCAAGCCACTGACCGGGCTTTTCGCATTGGTCAAAAAAAGAATGTGTTTGTGCATAAGTTTGTGACTATTGGGACTTTGGAGGAGAGAATTGACCAAATGATTGAAGATAAGAAAAAACTCTCTTCTTCTGTGGTTGGTAGTGATGAGTCTTGGTTGACGGAGTTAAATAATGAAGCTTTTAAGCAATTGATAGCGTTGAATAAGAGTGCAATTTTGGAGTAAATTCAACATATAGCAATCCTAAATAAGAGATGAACACCTCTTTTTTTCCACCTCTGCGCTCTCTGCGTCTCTATGGTTTATTTGGATAATTGATTTTTTAGAAGTTCCTTAATCACTGATAGGGATTTTAATGTTTTGTAAAGTGTAGCGAAAATAGGAGATAATAGTATCATAATATGATACTATTCAAATGAACCTTAACAGTAAACAGCAAAGCATACTTAATGCTATTTCTGAGAACCCTGTTAGAGCCAATATTCCTTGGAAAGATATCGAGTCCATGCTAATTGCACTTGGAGCAGAGAAAGGATCACGGGTAAGATTTGCTCTTAATGGCATAAGAGCAACGTTTCATAGACCTCATCCTGAAAAAGAAACTGACAAGGGTGCAGTTAAATCGGTGCGGCGATTTTTAATAGAAGCGGAAGTAGTAAAAAATGATGAAGTATAAAGGATATGAAGCGATTGTAGAATTTGATGCTGAAGCTGAAATTTTTCACGGAGAGATAGTTAACATCCGAGATGTAGTAACATTTCAGGGTGATAACGTGAAAGATTTAAAACAAGCTTTTGAAGATTCAATTGAGGATTATCTTGATTTTTGTAGAGAACGTGGTGAGGAGCCTGAAAAACCGTTTTCTGGCAAATTTGTAGTTAGAATTAAACCCGAATTACATAAAGCAATTTCCATAAAAGCCAGAAAAGAAGGTAAAAGCCTTAATTCTTTGGTAGAAAATGCTTTATCTAAATTTGCTACCTAACTGAAGTTTAGACTAAACTATATTACCAGAGGTTTATTTTATGGCTAAATTTACGCGAACTTGGTGGGGCGATCGCTTTATTCAAGCATTAGAAGAATTCACCGATGATAGCCGACTCCAGCGCGGACGTTCTTATGCCCGTGGGGGTAAAGTGTTAAACTTTGAAATTGACAAAAATCACATTACGGCTCAAGTTAAAGGTTCAATTAATCCCTATTTTGGAGTTTATAAGGAACCAACTTATAATATCTCAATTGAAATTAAACCCATTGGCAAAACAAGTTGGAATGAAGCTATTCAAAAACTTTCCTCTAAGGCTAGTATAGTTTCTCGACTGCTGCTAAATGAAGTTCCTGAAAATATAGAGGATAACTTTTCTCATTTGGGACTAAATTTATTACCCCACAGTAGCAAGGATTTCATAAGTACGAGATGTTCTTGTCCAGATTATGCAAATCCTTGTAAGCATATCGCTGGAGTTTATTATTTAGTAGCTTCCCAACTGGATAAAAACCCATTCTTGTTATTTGAATTGCGGGGTTTATCGAAAGCTGAACTGCAAACAAAATTAGCAAATTCACCATTAGGTAAAATACTATCAGAAGCGTTAGAATCTCAAGAAGTTACTCTAGAAACTGCTACATCCTTTTACACAAAACTAGAACAAAAATCTGTTGACCAAAAGCCCTCTCCTAGAGAATTTTGGTTAGGGACAAAACGCTTACCATCAACCATCGAAGTTGCTAATCAAAGCAGTCTATCAGCAATTATGGTAAAGAAACAAGGAGATTTTCCAACTTTTTGGTCAAAAAATAATTCTTTTATTGCCACAATGGAGGAGTTTTATCAACGCGTCAAAACAAAAAACCAGAAAATGATTTAAGTTTTTTTAATTATATTGCTAATGCCCGCTTTTGTAATTGTAGTTCCACGCGATCGCCTGGCTGCGGTTCCATCACTCGTGTAGTCAGATTATTCTGATTTAATAACGAACTAAACTCCTCTACAGTTCCTTCAACCTTCAAGAATTTCGTCAGCAAACCTTCAAAAACTACATCTCCACCCGCCGCCGTAGGTAGCATAACTTGTGGTTGTAACCACTGTGCAACTTGTAATGCACTATTTCTACCTTTAATAATTGGCAAACCTAAGCCACTGGTCAAGCAGTATCCTTTGATTGCCGATTTCCAGTAGCCAACTATTGCTGTCTAACCAAGTTAAGTACATAACTAAATTAAAACAGGACTTACGCAAAAATTGCCGAAAAGCTTAATTTATCGTTCGCGTAGCGTGCGCGAAGCGCATACCGCCAAGTCGCCAAGAATGCCAAGAGTTCGTAGAGTGTGCGTAAGTCCTATAAAAATAACATCTCCCTTTATTTTCTTATTCCGCCTCTTAACATCACGAACTTTTTTTACTTATTCAAAAAGCTTGGCGTGCCTCCAAATGGTCTAGGATATCAGAACGCTTCAGCCAAGCTGAACGCAACTGCTGATTAGCAAACATCTCCAACTGATCACCAACATGGCGTGACCCCGGCTGAGTAGCATTGCCATAACTATTAAGTACCATAGCCCGCACTGGTTGAGAAAATTCCACCGCCGCCACAAAAGAATCTCCCCCAACTGACTTAAAAGTCCCATCTGGCTGTGGTCTAAACCAAAGAGTTGGGAAAATGCCCAAAGGATCATTGCCACCATTAGCAGGTAAATTTATATCACCATAATCTATCTGAAAAACCTCTCCCCATGCGACATCTAACTTGCCATAGGTTTCCTGTACCGCAGATGCAGCTACTTCTAATTTGGCGACTGCTTCTTGAGGATTGGCTAAAGCATCCGGTGTGGTGCGCGGTTTGTCTTCACTCCAAGGTGTACTAAATGCCTTGTCTAAATCAATTTGTTTTACCCAAGTAGCAAATAGGACTGCACCTTTACTGTTAGCATTTGCTTTCATATCCCAAGCACTTAACACATTAGCTGCATCTTTTGCTAACTCACTCCCCTGTTTCCGGGCTGCGAGAATTAAATCATCCAAGATGCGGTCTGCCAGTTCCATACGGGTAGAGTGCTTGTATGCCACCATTTCATCAAAAGTAATTTTTTCATCCTCAAACAGCATTCTGGCCGAACGCTGCGCTCGGAAACTCATCGATTGTGGTGCCATGTAGGACGGATATTTATCTGCCTGGATAGCTGTGGGGAATGTGGTTGTCCAAGGTGGGTCATTAGCATTTTGTAACCAACCACTTTTGGGGTCAACAATGCGGGGTAAGTCTTGATAAGGGTGATTTTTTGTCCATAGAGTATCAGAGGTATTACCTGGGATCATACCTTGCCAGTATTGAAAATCACCTTGTTTCCTGATGGGAACTTGTCCGTTGAACAGGTGCATAATATGCCCATCTTTGTCTGCATAGATGACGGTAAACATGGGCAATTGCAAGCGTTTCAGTGCAGCTTCAAACTGTGAAAGGTTTTTCGCCCGTGCCATATCCCACCACTGTGCAAGTACCAGCGGCTCGTCCAGACCAACTACTCGCAGCGCTACAGCTTGATTACCTGTTTCGGATATTACAGGCCCGTGAACAGAATGTTTGACAACTAAGGGTTCTGTTTTAAAAGTGCCGTCTGGTTGTTTGACTTTTAATGACAAGTTTGTAATTTCAAAAGGTTTAACTTGACCATCATAGCAATAACCATTGTCAACTAACTCCAGGTTGTAAGCATCCCAACCGTCGTGAGTGTTAACAGTATGAGTCCACCCTAAATGATCATTGAAGGCGATCGCTAAAACTGGAATACCCACAAGTGTTGCTCCATAAGCATTAAAACCTGGAGCCGTCATTTGCGCTTCATACCACAGGAATAAATCAGACCAAGGTAAATGAGGATTGGCTAGCAGCATAGCATGACCGTTGTCCGAACGTGCAGGTGCGATCGCCCAACCATTAGACCCTGCTTTTGACTCCGCCTGGCTAATACCTGCAACTGATCCTGGGTTAACCACAAAAGTAAAATGCAAAACTCGATGTAAATGAGCCAGCACATCTTCTGCTTTAACTGGTAACACCACCTCTACTTCATCGTCAATCAAGTCGCCATGCTCCTGAGCATAAGCGTTGATTTCCGCAGCAAAAGCATCAAGATAATTGCGAAAAGCTGGACTTTGTAATTTATACCAAGAAGCAGCACGTTGTGGGACTCCCATAGTTTGTACCCAACGGTCTGACTCTAAATAATCTTCTCCCCAATATTCGGCAGCCTGTCCCCGTGCTTGACCATAAAGACGCAAAATCAGATTACCGTGACTCTGCATTTGCGCCCAACCGAATGCTTTGAATGCACTTTGGGCATCTCTACCATAAATGTGGGGAACACCATAAGTATCCCAAAGAATTTCAGTAGATGTTGCTACGTTCGCACCACCATAGCTTGCCAAAACTATAGCCAATATAAAACCAATAATGATTGTTAAAAATCGGAATGGTTTTCTCTTCACACGTTGCCAAAAATCAGTCATATTCAAATTAAAAATTGATAGTTATTCCGCACAAACTAAAAAAAATATATTAGACTCATCCGCGAATCATAAATGCCTACCAGGAGAGAGTGACAAGGAATTCCAGGGTCAGAGCGATCGCCATCTGGTGCTACGATGGAATAAGGGTTTGAAGGCATGGAAAGAGAAAAAAATGAAATTAGAGCAGAAATATAGAATAAGGAGAAACAAATTTACAAATAGCAAATCAAGTCCTAAGAGTCAGAGAAAATAAGCGATTAATTCGTAATCGAACCAGTCCACAGACGGACATAATTACCTGAATATATCGATGTCGAGCCAGACGAAATCTCTCACAGGGTTAGCGCGTCTCAAACCCTATTGACAGTGGGATTCTAGGAGAGGATTGA
>NZ_CAWUOL010000129.1:0-9738 GCF_963923915.1 Nodularia chucula CCY0103
TGAACAATTCAGAACCAGCAGCGTGTAGTTGAGAAAGTGTGATATTAGCCATGATTTACTCCTAATAGTCTTGTCTCAATTAACCAAGTTCACAGAAGATTGTCGAAGCTAGGTGGCTCTCCGAGATTATTAATAATGCAGAAAATCCCTGTTGTTCAAATGGATTACTGATTACTTTTAATCCTGTAATAGCCCTATAAATAGTTACCTAATGGGTAAACAATCAATGTGTGTTTGCTTAACTGTTACTGTTATTTTTATTGATCGAAAATCAGAAAGTCAAGCCTAAAACTCTCTTGAAAAAGACATATATTCAATACTTGTGTCTTTTTAAAAAAGATATTTATAGCACTACACAAGAAGATTAGGGGGTGAGGTTTATTTGATGTTTTCAGGTTGATTTAGTGAATATTTATTTAAATAAAACCGAGACACTAAAAGGGTCTTAACCCAGTACCGAGTACCGAGTCCCCAGTAATATCATGTCCGTTTAATTAGTTACGATTACCACAATTATGTCACCCCACCCTAGCCCCTCCCCGTAAGGGAGGATCAAGCAAAGGTTTGGTAGGTTTTCGTACAAAAGGGCAGGCAAGATGCCCACCCCACAAGAGTTTCACTATTGCTTTTTGTACCTCATATATCTGCAACTTGCTGTAGTTAGTCCCCTGCTATACTTGCAAAGTGCTGTAAATATCAATTTATATAAAAAAATGTGCATATTTAAGTGAATTAAACTCAAAATGCACTGACACTATGATCATTACAAAAATTAATTAAAAGGAATTTAACCCTTCATTGAAAAAATTGCTAGCACCAAAAATTACTGTACCCATTTGGTTTCTCAAGCGAAAAATCAGATTATCTAAGTTATTATCGATTCTATTCGATAAAGGTAGGTTATTTATATTATTGATTCCTGGCATGAATCCAATTCCTTGTCTGCCCTCCAATATCTTCATTTGTTCTTCTGTGATTTGATTAAGTACCTGTTGGCTATCAATAGGGTACAAGTCGTAAATTTTTATCGTTGCCATGTAATTGACTCCTTAAATACGGCTATTAAAATTTTATATGACCTGACACACAGAAGTTTATTCTCAAAATTATCGTATCTAATTATATTTTCCAATTTGAGGCATAAAAGTCAATAGTTTGTGATAATTTTATAGACAAAAATTAAGTAGTTAGGTCTGAAAAACAGATGTTTTGATAAGTTTTTTCGATACAAATAGGACTTACGCAAAATTATGAGAAAACAAACCACATTCGCGCAGCGTATGCCCCCAGGGCGCTAGGACACAAAGTCAAGAGGGTTTCAGAGAGTTCTTGGGTAAGTCCTCAGAAATAGAGACGCGATATATCGCGCCTCTAAGAGGTTGTTTTAATTCTGCGCCTGTGAGGGGGGATTGGGAATTGTTACATCTATGGGGGTTACAGATGTATCTAGCTGTGTTAATGGTGGTTGAATGGCAGTTTGATTCCCTACTACTAAAGTCACCATTTGTTCGGGTTTGAGGTATTCTTGGGCTACGCGTTGCACATCACTTGCTGTGGTGGCGGCTACGGCTTTTTGATAGCGAAATAAGAAATCAGCCGGGTAGCCATAATATTCGTATCGCATTAACCGTGATAAGGTTTGGCTGGGGTCTTGAAAGTTGAATACAAAGGAGTTGAGGGTGGACTCTTTTGCATAAGCTAGTTCTTCTGGTGTGACGGGTTGGGTTTGGATGCGCTTGATTTGGGCTTGTAAGGCTTGGACAAATTGGACGGTAGCATCGGATCGCGTTTGTCCTCCGGCGATAAACATTCCTGGGTAGTCGAAGCGGGGACTCCAGTAACCATATACCGAGTAAGCTAAACCTTGGCGCGATCGCACTTCGTTTAATAAGCGTCCACCAAAGCCATTTAATACTCCATTCAATACATCCAAGGCGGCATAATCAGGATTGTCAAATTTACCGCCGATATGCCCCATTAACACACTACTCTGAGTTAGTTGTGGTTGATCGACATAAAATACACCACCTGTATTCGCTGGCTTGACTTCTAATAACTGGGGGGGAGTAATTGTACTGTGGGGTTTCCAGTCGCCAAACTTAGCTTGAATGAGCGATCGCATTTTCTGCGGTTCAAAATCTCCCACAATTCCCAAAATCAGATTATTGGGATGGAAATATTCCTGGTAAAACTGCACTACATCCTCACGAGAAATATTATCCAGGGTGCTGTACTCCATCGTGCGAGCGTAGGGACTATCTTGGCCATAAATTAATTTCTGAAATTCCCGTCTCGCAATACTATCTGGATCGTCATTCCGGCGAGCAATACTACCCCTAGCCTGGGTTTTAACTAAATCTAACTGTTCCTGGGCAAATACTGGCTCTCTCAGCACTTCCGCAAACAAATCAAACACCGTTTCTAAATCTTCAGTGAGTGACTGAAACCCAGCGCTACCAGAACCTTGACCAATACTGGTTTCCACACTAGCGGCGCGTTGTTCTAATATTTCATTCAGCTGATCAGGAGAATGCTTTTTAGTTCCCCCAGTCCGCATGACTGTACCAGTAAAACTAGCTAGTCCCACTTTATCAGCTGGTTCGAGGCGATCGCCTGTGCGAATTAACGCCGTACCATTCACCAACGGTAGATCATGATCCTCCATCAAATAGACCACTAAACCGTTATCTAGTACAAATCGCTCGTTTTTAGGTAATTGAATTTCGGGTAACGGTGGCAGTTCTAACTCAGTGTAATGCTTGGCTGCGGCTGTGGCTGCCAAAGAAAAGTTAAAACTGACCAACAAACAAGCAACAGCCAGAATCAAGCTATAAAATAGCCCCTTACTTTTACCCAGTTTAAATTTTAAATTGGACATTCTTAATGCCGTTAGCCTCTTACTCTCTTTTTCTCTGCGATTCATCCCCTTATTCCTGTTTCGATAACAGCTTGCCAATTGTGCGATTTTCTGGTCTAAAAGTCGCCTGAGCCACCCGTTGAATATCCGCAGTTGTCACCGCCGAAATGTTATCCAACTGCTGAAACAAATTCCGCCAAGAACCAGTTTTCACCTCTGCTTCCAATAACTGCTGCGCCATACCCATATTGGAATTAAGACTGCGTAACAAACTCGCCCTGGCTTGGGTTTTGACTCTTTGTAACTCAGCCGCCGTCACAGGTTCAGCTTTTAATTTTTCAATTTCCTGTCCCAAGGCTGTCGCTACCTCATCGACTGTGTGACCGGGAGCAGTGAGAGCATAAAATAACATCAGATTTGGGTACTTATCTCCAGGAAAACCGCTAAAACCCTGAGCATTTAAGGCTACGCGTTGCTGTTCTACTAAAGATTTATACAAACGCGATGTCCGCCCATTACTTAATAAACCGCTAATAATTTCATAGACGGCTTCATCGGGATGGCTAATTGATGGGCGGTGATAGCCTTCTAAATACCAAGGTTGAGAAGGTAATTCTAAAGTAAATTCCCGTGTTTCTTGCTGCGGTGGTTCAGCCTGTATATTAGCTGCTGCTTTTGGTCTGGCTTGGTAGCGTCCAAAATAAATTTTTGCCAGTCTTTTCACTTCCGCCGGATCGACATCTCCCACAATGGCAATGGTGATGTTACTGGGGACATAATGAGTATCAAAGAAGTTCTGGACATTTTCTGGGGTAAGATTGCGGATATCTTCTTCATAACCAATTACTGGTCTTCTGTAGGGATGGACTGTGAAAGCCCTATCGACAAAGTTTTCCACCATAGTCCCGATGGGGGAATTATCCACCCGCATCCGCCGCTCTTCTAAAATTACATCTTTTTCTTTAAAAAACTCCCGACGCAGTACAGGTTCGAGAAATCGCTCTGATTCTAATGACATCCACAGTTTCAACTTGTTAGCAGGAAAGCTGTAAAAATACTTAGTTGCTTCAGCGGATGTAGTAGCATTTAAACCGACACCACCAGCTTGATTAACAATTTGCCCTAGTTCATTTTGTTTGATCAGTGCGTCTGCTTGGGATTCTATTTGCTGAAATTCCGTTTGCAATTGAACGACGGTATCTTCTTTACCGTTGGCTTTGGCGGTTCTAATTTCAGCATCTAATTCTTCTAAGCGGTCTAGTAAAACTTTTTCGGCTTCGTAGTCTGTTGTACCGATGCGCGTTGTGCCTTTAAATGCGAGATGCTCTAAGAAGTGGGCTACACCAGTTTGACCCTCTGGCTCATCTACACCACCGACATCAGCATAGGTGAGAAAAGATACTACTGGGGCTTGATGTCGTTCTAAGACAATGAATTTCATGCCATTATCTAGGCGAAATTCTGTTAACTGTTCAATTACCCGATCTAAATAAGGTTGAATTGAACTTGTCTCTGGTGGGGTTTGACGACGCAGTTGTAAGATTCTTTGTAGGGGATTAGCAATTTGGGTTTGAGCCAGAGCTATATCTGGTAGTAACCCCGACCAGCAGATTACCATTACCATCAAAATGGTGGAAAGCCGACGTAATGTGATGGTGATTCGATTTGATGCGGGTAAAATTAAACGACTGGGCTGATTCATAAGCGACAATAAAACTAAAGTTTCACTACCTGAGCAATATGCTAAGTCATAAACAGTGAGTTAACCTTGTATTGAGGTTTCTGGGCTTTTTTTGCCTGACATTAGACAATAATCATACAAGTGGTATTCCCCAGATTACAGAATAATTATTATGCGAGTTTTTCATTCAACTCCAACTTCAGAAGCACAAACACGCACCCGGATTTTACAAGCGGCGCAGAAGTTGTTTGCTTCTAAGGGTTTTGATGGTACTACTACCCGTGATTTAGCCCAAGCAGCTGGTGTGGCTGAGGGGACTTTGTTTCGTCATTTTGCCAAATTAGTGGCTAAGGTATTTTTGGGAATGTTTGCGATCGCCGGATTTTCTAACAATACCCTCATGGCTCCCGATGCTTCACCCCAAGAAATGCAGCAAATGGCGGAAGGATTGGCTGATATTTTTCTCAATGGTGTGTTAGCTAAGGAATAATTGAACGCCGATGAAGGAGTTTTAGGCAATTTTTTGGGCTTGTTGACTCCATTGTTGTACTACATCAATGGCTGGACACAAATCTCGTCTTTGCATTGTTGATACCTGTAGACGCATCATTTGTTTGTGTAATCTATGGGTGGGTGTCTCGGCGAGTTGGGCTACAGAAATAATCCCGGAGTGCAGCAACAAGCCACAATATTCTAATCCCACACCAGGAATACGGGCTAAATCAGCTAAAGCAATCCATTTATTTACATATTGCAGATTAACTTGTAATTTATTTGCTAAATTTACCCTCGTTTCCGTAGTTTTTCCGTGTTCAATTAGCGCTTTTGTGGTTTTTATGCCACATTTTTGCAGTTTGCCTTGTTCTTCCTCGGTTAATCCAGGTAATTGTTCAATCGCCCAATCACAGGCTGTCATGGGAGTTTTAGTATTTGGCTGTTTAGTGGACATTGGGGAAAGTTAGATAAGAGTATCTTTGAATATTGTGACTCTTTTGATCCGCGTTTGACGTTATTATAAAATTGGGACAATTTGCTGCTAAGAGTTGAGTTTTGACTTCACCAAAGGTATGTAACCCCGATGCCGAAAACTTTAGCCCAGTTGTATGAAACAGACTTTGTAGGATGGACAGAACAAACTGTCCAATTAATTCGTGCTGCACAATTCGCACAGGTAGACTGGGATGCAGTAATTCAGGAAATTGAAAGCTTGGGCAGGTCAGAACGGCGGGAGTTGAAAAGCCGCTTGGAGGTTTTATTGCAGCACTTACTCAAGTGGCAATATCAGTCTACTTTACGCAGTGGCTCTTGGCAAAATACCATTAATGAGCAACGTTACCGCATAGCAGATTTATTGCAAGATAGTCCCAGCCTCAAATCATATCCGCAAGAGGTTTTACCAGAGTCCTACAGTCGGGGACGGAAAGCGGCTATTAATGAAACTCAACTACCACAGAGTAAATTTCCCGTGGAATGTCCTTATACCATTGCCCAAATTCTGGATACTGAGTTTTTGCCAGAAGCAGCTTAAGTAAATAATTCGCCTCGCATTACAGTGACTGCTTGTCCTGAGAGTAACACGCGATCGCCTCCTGGATAGCTCACCTTCACCACTCCACCGCGCCGGGAAGCCTGAAACGCCAAAAACTCATCTTGATGCAGACGATCGCGCCAGAAAGCCGCCAGACAACAATGAGCCGCCCCAGTCACAGAGTCTTCATCTATACCTAATCCCGGAGCAAAAAACCGCGAAACAAAATCATATTCTGAATCTGCATCAGTTTGGCTAGTCACAATCACATCAGCCACAGGTAATTTTTTCAATAGCTGAAAATTCGGCTGCATTTCTCGCACCAAATCCTCAGACTCCACCTCAACTAAATACCCCAGAGAATTTTGCAGCACAGATTTACAACGAACACCCAAAGCCTCGCTTAATTCCCCTGGTGCGACTGTTTCCTGAGATAAATTCACCGGAAAATCTAACGAAATCCAATCACCCAAACATTCAGCAATCAAAACACCACTTTTAGTATAAAAACGGGCAACCTCATCAGCTAACAAATACCCTTCAGACCACAACACATGAGCGCTAGCCAAAGTTGCGTGACCACAAAGAGGAACTTCCACCGTGGGAGTAAACCAACGCAGACTAAAACCATCATCCTGTCGCAGCAAAAAAGCCGTCTCCGACAAATTCATCTCCTGCGCCACATTCTGCATCCAAGCATCATCCCGACACTCAGACAAAACACAAACAGCCGCCGGATTCCCCGCAAAACAGCTATTCGTAAAAGCATCAACCTGAAAAATCACCAATCCCATAACTCACCCTAAAATAAAATAACAACTCAGCGTACCTACCCTGCGGGAACGCCTAAAGGCGAATGCGCTTACCTCCGCGCCCCTGTGCGTTTAATCATGCTCAAACAAACCTTACACCACCGCCGACAAAAACTAGCCAACCGCATCAACTTTCCCGCAATCCTCTGGTCAGGAAACACCAACCCCCGTAACTTCCCCGCCAACACTTACCCATTTCGAGCCAGTAGCCATTTCCTCTACTTCGCCGGCTTACCATTACCAAACGCCGCCATTCGCCTTGAAGCAGGCAAACTAGAACTATTCATAGATAATCCCACACCTAGCAGCGCCCTATGGCATGGAGAAATGCCCACCCGTGACGAAATAGCCGAGCAAATAGGCGCAGATACAGCTCGACCAATGGCAGAATTAGAATCATATCTAGAAGGTGTAGCCACAATTCCCGTCCAGAATGCAGCCACTTGGACACAGCAAACCCAGTTACTAAATAGATGGGTATTGCCACAACAACCGCCCCAAGAAAATGATTTAGAATTAGCCAAAGCGATCATTTCTCTCCGTCTCACCCATGATGCAGGCGCATTAATTGAATTGCGAAAAGCTGCGGCTGTAACTGTTGCGGCACATAAAGCCGGGATAGCAGCGACATCCCAAGCCAAACGAGAAGCAGAAGTCCGTGCAGCAATGGAAGCGGTGATTATCGGTGAGAATATGACCACTTCCTACAACAGTATTGTCACCGTTCACGGTGAAGTATTGCATAACGAACATTATCACCATCCACTACAACCAGGTGATTTAATTCTGGCTGATGTGGGTGCGGAAACCGCAATGGGTTGGGCTGCTGATGTCACCCGGACTTGGCCTGTGTCTGGTAAGTTTTCATCTACCCAGAGAGATGTTTATAATGTCGTGCTGGCGGCTCATGATGCTTGCATTGCCAAAATCAGCCCTGGTGTAGAGTATGAAGACATTCATTTATTAGCCGCTACAGTCATTGCAGAAGGTTTGGTAAATTTAGGAATTTTACAAGGAAATCCCGCAGATTTAGTAGAAATGGATGCCCATGCGCTGTTTTTCCCTCATGGAATTGGTCATTTATTGGGTTTAGATGTCCATGATATGGAAGATTTAGGCGATTTAGCCGGGTATGAAGAGGGAAGAAATAGAAGTTCGCGCTTTGGCTTAGGCTACCTGCGGTTAAATCGTCCTTTACGCCCAGGAATGTTAGTCACAATTGAACCGGGATTTTATCAAGTTCCGGCGATTTTAAATGATCCTAACGTGCGCTCAAAATATGAAAATGTCGTGAATTGGCAGCGTTTATCTCAATTCGCCGACGTGCGGGGAATACGGATAGAAGATGATATTTTAGTGACAGAATCAGGCAGCGAGGTTTTGACAGATGCTGTACCAAATCAGGCCAGTGCTATAGAAGAATAAGGTAACTAAGTCCTCCCCGCTCCCCTAGCTCTTCTGTCATATCTCTGCTCTACATCGTCTCTGGAATTAATTTAATATCAGTTTCGGATCAGTTTCGGATCACTTTTGTCTTTGATCCAAAACTGAAGCTATTTGCAAGTGATTTAAATGCGATTCTAAAAAGTGTAGCAAGCAAACGTTGGCCAACCCGCTTGAAACTCCATTCTGGGAATTTTGCAGAAATCCCAAAAGTATTAACGACATAAATACAGCAGTTTGTCAGGAGTTCCACTCATGTCACTAGTTAAGCCAATTGTATCAGTTGATAATCTACGCGCACTACAAAAGGAAGCTATGGCTTTCTATGTCATGTATGCAAAGTCTGAATTAGAGTTAGGGTTTGGGGAAAAATTGCAGGAAGTAGATTTTAGTGCGATCGCTTGTTATTTCATGTATATCAAACATGATAATCCCTGGTCAAGAGAAAGAACTTTGGGGGCATTGACTGGGTATATGATGTTTTTGTTTTTAATTTCCGTTTATCATCCTCATTATCATCTCGTTCCCGATTTAGATACTGATCACTTCTGGCACACACACATCTTTTTAAAGACAGATAAATATCATCAGGATTGTCAAAAATTATTTGGTTATTACTTGCATCATCAGTCACATCTCACTGTAGGAGAAACACAAGAGTATGATTCCCAAGGTGATTTTGCCAACACTTTGCTTTTATTAAAGAAACATTTTGGTACTGAAGCTTTAGCAAAATTAGCTCATACCAATGCACAGAAAGCTGCTACTTCTGGTCCCATGACAACTATTATTAATGTGAGTAATTGCAGTCCTATCACATCTAGGCATTAGTCATAACTAAAAGCTGTACAATAGTTGCTCACGGTACGAATATTTATCTACTGTAGAGATGTTCTATCAAGCATCTCTACTCTTTTATATTTTGTCGGTGTAAACTGTGACTGCAATTAAACTTATGATTCCATAGATTCAAGTAATAATTTCATTTCTTCTTGATCAACAAACATTCCTAACCTTTTAAAATCCTCATAGGCTAACTCTCCCCACTCTTTAGCTTCATCAAAATTTTCACTAGCCTGCTCAAAATTAGCCATAGATGCTCTACAATGAGCCAAAAATGACTCATCCAGATTTTCGTCAGCCATAAACAAGCATTCTTTTAATAATTTTCTGAATTTTTCCACCTCATTTAAATGAGTATTTTCTTTTATAGCCAGATCAGCCAACCACTTTTGATTAAGATAAATAGCACGTGTTAACTTAAGAGGTTCAGCTATTTCTAAAACTTTTATAAAACATTCTCTAGCTCCCTGGAAATTATCTTGCTCATAATAAATTCTTCCTTGATAATGATATATCTTCACCAGAAGTGTTGAATGTTAAGAAAGAGGTGATAAAAATAACCCAAAATATGGTA
>NZ_CAWUOL010000130.1:0-9731 GCF_963923915.1 Nodularia chucula CCY0103
TTACCATATTTTGGGTTATTTTTATCACCTCTTTCTTAACATTCAACACTTCTGGATCAGTTTATGTCCTAACGTCCTTGGCGGTTGCTATAACTAAAGCTCTAAACCGTTTTTTTGCAGTCTCTTAAACGGGTCTAAAATAAAATCAATTACTCGGCGTTGACGGACAATCACCTCTGCATTTGCGGTTTGACCAGGTGTTAAAAGAATAGGTTGATCGCCATTGGGAATATATCTTTGCTCTATGGCGATTTCTAATTCAAAGGTTTCTAGGTTTCCTTGGGGTGTCTGGTTAACCTGAGAATCTGGTGAAATCCAAGTCAATTCACCTTGAACAATACCGTGTTCCTGAAAGGGGAAGGCATCAAACTTGATTTTAACAGGCATTCCCACTTGCAAAAAGCCGCTTTCTTGAATCGGTATCTGGGCTTTGAGGATAACTTCACTATCTTGGGGTGCAATGTGAGCGATTCTCTGACCGGGTTGTACTACCTCTCCCGCCTTAGTCACAGGTAATTCAAAAATTATGCCATCAATAGGCGATCGCACTACACGTTGTTCTATTTGCAATTTAATGGCTGTAATTTGGCTCCTAGTTTGGGTAATTTCCGATTCTATGGCCGCAATTTGCCTTTCTATATCTTTGAGTTGTTCCTCTTGTCTAAGAACTGCTAACTTACCAGCTTGTAATAAACTCTGATAACTATTTTCTTCCCCTTCTAATTGCAGACGTGCTTGTGTGATATCAGACTGTAACTGATTCATGATCGATTCATAGCGGTTCGTCTCTTCCGCCAAGCGTAATTCTGCCTGTATGACATCTGCTTCCGCTCTTTGGTAAATGCGGCGGCTTTCTTGTTCTTCTTTTTTCAATTGGTCAACTTGATTCAGAGCAACCGCACCATCATTAACAAGTTGCTGAAAACGTGCCACCTGCCGAGAATCTATACTTAAACGAGCTTCAGAGGCACTCTTGTCATTTTCGGTAATCCGAATTTGCTGTTTTACCTGATTGAGTAATGCCTCTCTTTCTAAATTTTGTAGGTCATAAGTAATTTGTTTAACACTCAGGTTTTGCTTGGACTGATTGACTTGAGAAATCTTTTCTAGGGCTTGAGATTGGTTTTGTTGTTCCTGAATATTCAGGGTTGACTGTAGTTGATTTTTGAGGATATTTAACTGTGTTTGTTGGTTAATTAGTCCAAAAATCTTAGCCTCAGCTTGCTGAAGTTCTGTCTGCAAAATATCAGAATCAAGTTCTAGTAAAACCTGCCCCGCTTTCACAGTATCACCTGCTTTAACTTGGACAAATTTAACGCTCCCTCCGGCTGGGGAATCTAATTTTTGTGTTGCACCTTGAGGTTCTATCCGTCCTCTAGCACTGCCTGTTTCATCTACCTTCGAGAGTGTTGCCCAAGGTAAGACAATGACAGCAAAACCCACCAGCACATATAATACACCACGAGTCCAGAGCTTTGGTAAAGCGTCCAGTAGTTCCTCGGTTCCATAATACAAATCAGGGGTTTTATTTTCTGGGGCTTGTTCTTTTAATTCAATGCTTTTTTCATCGGGATGAATATAAATTTTATAGTCATCTTTCTGAAGTGCCGATGAGGAATTAGGAGAGGTATAAGGCATAATTTGTAATTTGTAATGGGCTACGCCCCGCTTCGCTAACGTAATTCGTAATTAAAGAACTTTTTTAGAAAAATACCCCAAAATCTTTCATGTAATTAGGAATAATTTCCTTGATCCTTTAATTATTAACTGTGTTAAACTGCGTGATTCATTTGTTGGGAATTGAGATAGTAATAATGTCCTTTTTTGGCAATTAATTCGTCATGAGTACCGCTTTCTACTAAAATTCCGCGATCTAATACCAGAATTAAATCTGCATTGCGGACTGTAGATAAACGATGGGCAATAATTACGCTAGTACGTCCTTGGAGTATGGTTTTGAGGTTGTTTTGAATAATGGTTTCTGATTCTGAGTCTAGGTGACTGGTGGCTTCATCAAATAGCAATAATCGCGGATTACCGAGTAAGGCTCTAGCAATGGCTAGACGTTGGCGTTGTCCACCAGAAAGCATTCCGCCACCTTCACCAATTTGGGATTCGTAACCCATTGGTAGTTTTTGAATAAATTCATCTGCACCTGCTAATTCTGCGGCTTGAATAATTTCTTCTAAAGTAGCGTCTGGATGAGCGATGCAGATATTTTCTCGGATGGTACTACCAAACAAAAAGGTATCTTGATCAACTACACCGACTTGCGATCGCAACGATTGCAACGTAATATTAGTGATATCACAACCGTCAATCAGCACCTTTCCATCTGTGGGTGGATATAAACCCAAAATTAACTTACTCAATGTAGTTTTTCCCGAACCACTGCGCCCTACTACTGCGACCATTTGATCAGGTTGAATTTCTAAAGTAATATTTTCCAGGATGTTAGTTTCAGTTTCTGGATGATAGCGAAATGTAACATTTTCAAAGCATATCTGTCCGCACAATCTCCCTAAAGGCTTACGGGGTTTCTTTTGCAAATCTTCTTCTGGTGCTGCTTCCAATACATCATTAATCCGTTCAGTGGAAATAATAATTTCCTGCAACTCATTCCACAAGGTTGATAGTCTTTGAAAGGGACTCAAAACGTTACCTACCAACATATTAAAAGCTACCAATTGCCCAATTGTAAGTTCTCCTTGAATCACTTGCCATGCCCCAAACCACATCAAAGAAGCATTAACAAAGGTATTAATCGTGCCACTAATAATTTGTAGCCGATTTCCAATGATTTGGGCATTAAAACCTTTTTTAACTAAATCATGTAGCAGTTCTTCCCAACGCCAGCGTACTGTCTGTTCAATGCCCAATGATCGCACTGTCCGTATTCCGGTGAGAGATTCAATCAGATAACTATTTTCTTTAGCGCCAGCATTAAAAATCTCTCTAGAAATGCGGCGTAAAATGTTGGTACTAGCCAATGCCAAAATAAAAAATGGCGGTACTGTCACCAAGACAAATAAAGCCATACGCCAGCTATACCAAAACATCATGGCTAGATAAACTACTAATGTCAGCATATCTAGGATGATGGAGAGGGTTTCGCCAGTGAGGAAGCGTTGAATTTTTTGGTTTTCTTGAATCCGAGAAACAATATCTCCGACATAACGGGACTCAAAATAAGCTAGAGGTAAACGCAAGGTATGTTGAATAAAACCGACCAGAAGGGAAATGCTCACACGGTTGGCTGTGTGGTCTAAAAGATATTGCCGGACTCCATTCATAGCAATACCAAATAACCCAAATACAATCATTCCAATACCTACGGCGTTTAAGGTGGGAATGCTGCGCTGTACTAAGACTCTATCTAGTAATAACTGGGTGAATACTGGTGTAACTAAGCCAAATAATTGAATGATGATACTGGCTATGAAGATTTCTAAGAGTACCCAAGAGTGGGGTTTGACTAACTCAAAAAACTTCCAAACGTTGGTTTTTTCGTCTTTGGTTTCTTGCAGTAAGGCTGTAGGTTGGAGTAATAAAGCATAACCAGTCCAACCCTGATTAAATTCCCTTTTTGTTAGTTTACGTTGACCGATGGCGGGATCACAGACAATTACTTGTTTTTTAGTGATTGCATAAACAACAATAAAATGATTTCCTTCCCAATGTGCGATCGCCGGTAGAGATTGTTCTGCTAATTTATCAAAAGTAGCCTTCACCGGACGACTGGCAAAACCCAAGTTTTCGGCGGCGCTGGCTATGGCTCGTAAAGATGCACCACTGCGGCTGACATTGGTCATTTCCCGCAAGCGATTTACACTCAAGCGTTTACCCCAATAGTTACCAATCATCACCAAGCAAGCACAACCACAATCTGAGGCGCTTTGTTGAGCGTAAAAAGGATAGCGTTTGCTCAAATATTGCCACCAATGTCCGATTCTGACTTTCGGAGTAGGAAAGTAGGGTAGGGCGTTTTTCTTCTGTGGTGGTACTTCTGATTCTCGCTGGGGAAAGGGAATAATTTTAGCGATGGACTTTTGGCGAGGTTTTCGGGATGGGGAAGAACCAATTCTTTTTCCCGTCTCTACATTAGTTTGCTCGCGGTGCGGTGCAAAGGACGCTAATTCCTGACAGTGTTCCAGTGCTATTTGCCAATTAGCTTGATTGAGGATGTAAGCAATTGTCGGCTGTATCACCTGCCAATCTCCTGGTTTTGGTGCAGCCGAGATGATTCCTGGTGTTAAAGATTCACTCACCCCATGGCGGATTTCACCTTTGTACAACAGCCATAATTGGGAGTTGGGAAATTGTGTATTGACAGTATCTGGCTGTAAATGATGTCGTTCAAATAGAGATAAAGCCTTGATTATCCCAGGGACTTGGGCTGTGTGTCTAGGAAATTGGGAATTTTTCCGACATAACAGCATTAAATCCCAAATCTCTGCATTATAGAACAGGCGATCGCGGATTTGAGGATACTTATCCATTAACCCTTGCAATACCTCTTGTCTGAGATATCCCAGTTCTAAATTTGTCGAAGCTCTCGCGGTATAATGACTAAAGTTTTCCTCTGGAAATAAAGTCATTTCACCAAATGAAGATGAAGCGGAAAGAGTAGTAATTAAATCATCATTACTATCTGATAATCTGACTTTACCTGCAAGAATAATATAAATACCCGCGTTCATTTCTGCGGATTTCCAGAACTGCTTTGCTACTGCTGGGTCTACAAATTCTATAGATGCTAAACACTTTTGCAATTCTGGTTCTAATAACGTTGCGCCTAAAGTATCTGTAATTTTGGCACTTAAATGTTGCGGAAAAAATACCTGTGTCATTACCTAACCTCCAAAACAAATATCGCCATAGTCATCCGCTTTGATTTTTGAACTTACTTGTTATAGCCGTAGCTGGGAAGTAAACAGTAAAAACAGCTTTTTAAGTTGTCAGCGCTTTGCGCTGACAACGCCAACAGAAATCAAAAACGGACATGATATGAATTGTCAAAACCTGATTTGGGGTAAATAAAAACTTGGTATAGTTGGGGAGTGGGGACTGGGTTAAGACCCTTTTGGTGTCTCGGTTTTATAAACCCCGCCCTTAAGGGCAATGTCTTATGTTCTAACCTCCTTGGCGGTTGGTATACATTTAACTTTAAAGCTCTACTTTATTCATTATTTACTTTTAGGACTTACGCAATAACTATCACTTCGGCAAGCTCAGGGCATCGCAGTGACCACTGAAATCCTCGTGACTTCTTGTCATTTGTGTTCCCAATACCCAGTTATAGCAGTAATTATTAATATGATATTTTTTAATATCATATTTGTGATCATCTTGATAACTAACCACTAATTTTGTAGCAGGTTTTTAGTCTTTATGTCACGCCATGATGGCAAAAGTTATGATTAATATATTATTTCTACCTCACCCCACTAGCGAAGAGGAAAACTAGATTTCTGGTTAAATGCTACTTAGACATATTGATATTAATAGAACTTACGCAATAACTCTTACTTCGGCAAACTCAGGGCATCGTAGTAACCACTGAATCCTTCTTAATTTAGTGTCCTTAGTGTGCTAGCGGGGGGCATACGCTGCGCGGTAAGCGAAGCTATGCCGAAGGCTTTATGTGGTTTGTTTATTCCTGATTTTGCGTAAGTCATGATTTAATTTATAAGCTGTTACGCAATCAAGGTTTTAATCACCAGAAAATATATCTGATCAGCCGGAGGTTTCGCTCTGGGAATTGGCGGCGGCTTATGGTTTTGCTTTGGTAAAAATCATCCCTTTGTGGATGGTAATAAGCGTACAGCTTTTATGGCAATGTATGTTTTTTTGGGGTTGAATGCTTATAGTTTCAATGCACCGGAGCTGGAAATAGTTCTAGTGATGGAGAGTTTAGCATCTGGGGAGATTGATGAAAATGCTTTGCAGATTTGGTTAAAAAAATATGCTGACCAATTGCCATAAACGAGAAGAAATAAGCCTCAACCCTTGCATGATAAACGCATTGCGTCATAACTTCTTACCCTTGTGGAATAAAACAACTCGGCTGAAGGGTGGGGTTTATTGTTGGTTTTGCGGTAATTTTTTCGCCCAGGAGTAGGAATCCCGTCACTTTAAGAAACGGGAGTTTTCAGGTTAGACTTTGGCTTCTAAAGACTTGAGCAATTCAGTATTTACACCAGACTCACGCGTCAGGGCTATTTTGCCGGTGCGGGCGATTTCTTTCAGACCAAATTTTTGTAATACTTGGACGATCGCCACCATTTTACCAGGATCTCCCACAACTTCTAAAGTCAGGGAATCTTCCGCGACATCTACCACTCGCGCCCGAAAGATTTGCGCTAATTCCACTACTTCTGAACGATTGCTGCTGGTAGCACTCACTTTCAAAAGCATCAACTCTCTTTCTACACAAGGAGTTTCGGTGATATCTTGTACTTTGAGGACGTTGACCAATTTATACAGTTGCTTGGTGAGTTGCTCAATCACGCGATCGTCTCCAGGTACAATCATCGTAATGCGCGAAACTCCTCCTTGCTCTGCTGGACCAACTGCGAGGCTTTCTATGTTAAAGCCTCGACGCGCAAATAAACTGGAGATACGGGATAGAACCCCCGCCTCATCTTCTACCAATACTGAAAGGGTATGTTTCATCTTTGCCAACAGAAGCTCAGGCAAGCATCTTAACTAATTTGACATTCCCCCCACTGTAACAAATGTGCGATCGCATATTTTCACGAGTATCAGGGGATTCTTGCTTCCCATCGGAATATTCTGAGTACAGAAATCTAGTTCTGAGAACTAGCAAACTAATAGCTTTTGATCTCTGACACGCTTTAGCAATAGCAAAAATAATACCATATTTTCCCCGGAATACTTGCACTCTTAATTTTTTTCTTCGGAAATATCACCCAAATGATATAGCAGTTATGCACTTCAATGAAGTACATCATAGCGCTCTCCTCGCTTGCGGGGAGGGGGTTGGGGGTGGGGTTCTCATATCTCACTTAACTGATAACCTCTATAGCCAGTTCCCACTCCCCCGGTAGATGACTAGAATTTGTTGATCTGGTAACATTCAGATGTCAGAGATACCTAAGCAAAAATCGGAGCAAAACTGTTATGAGTTGGTTAAAAAGAATTTTTGGACTTGATAAACCAAAAAATGCCCAAGTAAATCCTCAGCCACAAGCAGCACCAGCAAGTGCGCCTCAACCAAGTACACCCACTGCTGCTCCTGCTACTACAGAAACAATTGCACCAGAACGGTTGGGACTAAATGGAGAATATGACCAAAGTGGTTTAGCCAAACGGGTTGCATTGGCTTTTGATGAACATTCCGAGTTAACAGATATTGAGACTCTCTGGGTGGCTCAAACTGGCGGTATGGTGGTATTGAAAGGAAAAGTTCCCACTGAGGCTATCCTGAATAAGATGATTGCAGTAGCGGCTGCGGTCAATGGTGCTAAAGGTGTTAATACTGACGAAGTGAGTATTGGGTAATTCGTAATTACTCTTTTCCTCGGAAATGCTACGGGAACATAATTACGAGACTACGAGAATTTTGTTAATTGGTGATTTGATTGTGATTGTTTCTGTTAATCCAATCTAGAATCACTTGATTAATAATTTCTGGACATTCATCATGGGGGCAATGGCCGACATCTTCTAAGTTGAGAAGTTCTAGCTGCTGGTTGTATTGAGTAAATCTCTGTGCAAGTGCAGGCGGGACGAATTTGTCCTTTTGCCCCCAAATTAGTAGCATTGGTACTGTGACAGTGGGTAAAATAGCTTTGACACTAGGACTAAAGTTAACTGCGATCGCAGCTCGAAACAAGGCACTAAAAGCACGGGCTGAACCCCTATCCTGCGGTGGCCCTGTTAAAATATCTACCAATTCATCAGTAATGGCTTCCGGATTAGCATAAGCCAAACTAGCCCAACGACGCACAAAGTTAGGTCGGCGCACGATACTAAATAGAGGTTTAAGAATCAACGGCGAAGCTACTAATTTTTTAATTCCCATCACCACAGGGCGCAGAAAGGTTGGTATAGCTTCTTGTTCTAGAGATGGATCTGGTAAACTCATCATTACTATACCCTTAACCATTTCTGGATGAGCAGCCGCAGCCGCTAAAGAAATGAGTGAACCGTTGGAATTACCAACTAATATCACTGGTTCCCGAATAAAGGCTTGCCAAAATTCATATACCTGCTCTACCCAAAGTTCTATACTGTAATTAGCTGGTGCTTTTCTAGAGGCTCCGAAACCCAGCATATCTAGGGCGTAAACAGTATGGTGTTCGCCTAAGACTGCTAAATTATGCCGCCAATGTCCAATGGAAGCACCAAAACCATGTAGCAAAATTAACGGTGTAGTTGATTTATGTTGGCTAGGTCGAATATAAGTATAACGAGTTTGCCAGCCTCGCCACACCCAATCTCTTTGATTACCAACTCGTTCTTGCCAGTTTACTGTAGTAGTCATGTCTGCCTTCCCTTTTTAAACCCCACCCCTAAATACAGCCAGTTCCCAGTAGATAGATTTACTGAATTAATAATAAAACTCTTGTGGGATTAATATCCGGCTGTCCCCCATTGTCCAAGGTGTATGAAGTGTATTATTTGATCTTACTCCATAGCTTGTTAGCACACTTCCTCATGTCCTAGAATTTGAACAACACCTATGGAAACTCCTGTGAGCAAAAGTCCCAATGGTACAATCTCCATCTAAACCGATAACTTTAGAGGAATTTTTACAGCTGCCAGAAACTAAACCAGCCAGCGAGTACATTGATGGGCAAATTGTTCAGAAGCCAATGCCACAGGGAAAACACAGCACAATTCAAACAGAGTTATCCACTACCATCAATGTAATTCTCAAACCTCAGAAAATTGCACGAGCATTTTCAGAATTACGCTGCACATTCGGTGGACGTTCCACTGTTCCAGATATCTCTGTGTTTACTTGCAATAACATTCCCCGTGACCAAAAGGGTGAAGTTGCTAATACTTTTCCCACAGCACCTGATTGGACTATTGAAATTCTCTCCCCATATCAAAGCCAAACAAAAGTCACCAAAAACATACTTCACTGTCTTAATTATGGTACTCAAACTGTCTTAATTATGGTACTCAAATGGGTTGGTTAACGTGAGTTCGACGGAACTAAAAAATGGCAGGAGGTAGAGCAGGCAAATCTTTTGGGTAAATATCAATGGAAGGTTTTTTGGGCAAATAGGTGTAAGCGGCTAAACCAGCCATCAAGTTAACCAAAAAGTTAAATGGACTACGGTGACGAGAGTGTTCGATCCCACATTCCGCACCCTTAGCTGTCACACAGGGAAATTACGGAAACAAGAAAGAAAAATGAGGCTAAAAAATCACATATTAGCGAAAAAATACATTGGCGAAAAAGAAAAACAACAAAAATGGCATCAAAACCCATTCTCAATAAGGAGCAACAAGAATGAACACCACCTAGAGGGAGAAACAGATAAATAAATGAAGATATTTAAGATAGATACTATAAGTGAGACTAATAAATTGAAGTAAAAAACGAAATTATAGACATAGTAAAATAGAGCTATAAATCAAACAGATTAGCTCCTAAATTTGATATTAATTAAATTAATGTAGAGAAGAATTAAGTGGCTAATTGCAGAAGTGTTGAATGTTAAGAAAGAGGTGATAAAAATAACCCAAAATAT
>NZ_CAWUOL010000131.1:0-9630 GCF_963923915.1 Nodularia chucula CCY0103
TCAATCCTCTCCTAGAATCCCACTGTCAATAGGGTTTGAGACGCGCTAACCCTGCTCGCTCATTGGATATACAAAGATCATTCTCGGCTGAATTATTTAGCCGACAGAAATCAGTATGAAAAGCATTGTCTAGAAAAACGCATTAATCAAATTAGTGAGAAAATCAAAGAACATCAACCTAAAGCAGTTGTGTTTTATGGAAAGGGATATGAATATTATTGGAGAACAATCACCCAGAAAATAACAGACGTTGAATTTTATCCGACTTCAGAAGATTTCTTAATGTGTAAACATAGTCAAACTGTATTTGTCATATCTAAATTTCCCAGATGCTTAAAGAATGAATACTTCCATAACATTGGTAAATTTCTTGCTACTAACCCAACGTAAAATCCCAAACTTCTCTTCCTCTCTGCGCCTTTGCTTACTGAGCGAAGTCGAAGTATGCGCCTCTGCGTGAAATAAATTCATATATCCTCACCTCCTTAGCTGTTGCTATAAAGAAAATACAAGGGTACAGAAAACCTGCACCCCTGATTCTTTGCTCAAAACTAAGAACATCTCAGCCTACGCCAAGGCTGCTATTTGGGCTAATAAACCTTGAAATAGCCTCAAGCCATCAGTACAGCCCAAGGAGGCATCTGAAGCTCTTTCTGGATGGGGCATCATCCCTAAAACATTGCCTTCTCGATTGCAAATACCAGCGATGTTGTTCACTGAACCGTTGGGATTTCCTCCTGCATAGCGGAAGAGAACTTGCCCATGATCTTCAATGGCTGATAAAGTGGCTGGGTCAGCGTAAAATCGACCTTCGCCGTGAGCAATGGGTAAAGTGATAGTTTCACCTTTTGTGTAGCCTTGAGTCCAATGGGTATCGTTACGCTCAACTTGCAGGGGAACGCGATCGCATATAAAATGCAAATCCCGATTTCTAGTTAATACTCCCGGCAAAAGTCCAGTTTCAGTTAATACCTGAAAACCATTACAAATACCGAGAACAAGCTTACCTTGTTTAGCATGGTGAATTACCTGCTGCATAACGGGTGAGAAGCGAGCGATCGCACCACAACGCAAATAATCTCCGTAACTAAAACCACCAGGGACAATAATGACATCTAAATCAGCAATATCTGTTTCTTGATGCCAAACCATCCGAGTCTGTTGACCCAGCAATTCTCTGGTAACATAAGCTACATCTCGATCACAATTAGAACCCGGAAAAACTAAAACTCCAAATTTCATGATTTAGTCATTGTTGAGTAGGGAGTAGGGAGTAGGGAGTGGGGAGTGGGGAATTAAGATGATTCCTTTTTCCCTCATTCCCCAAGTCTGGTTAAATGACTCCCGTTTGTGTTTCCACCTCTATCAAATCAAAGCGATAATTTTCAATCACCGGATTTGCTAGCATTTGATCACAAATACGTTCGAGGTCTTGGCGCGCTTTAGTCTCTTCGGTCGAAGTGATGGTTAGTTGAATGTACTTACCAATCCGCACCTGTTCAACATTGTTGTATCCCAGTTGCTGAAGACCGGATTGCACAGCTACACCAGCAGGGTCTAACACTGAAGGACGAAGAGTGACGAAAATTTTAGCGATATACTTCCTTTGCACAGGCTTTTTGCTGAATGCTGCGATCGCTATACTATAACTTTCTGTCCCAACTGAGTGAAAATAAGATTATGAAGCTAATACAGTTAATCAAAAACTTAGCCAGTATCACAGCTTCTACTACAGTGGTGAATTTAAATAATTGTCTATGAGAGCCATACACACCCGCAGTCAAGAGCGGATTTTAAGCCTGCTAAAAATCATTAAACAAGGCATTTCTGCCCAAGATATTTACGTGGAATTACGTAATCGCAATCAAAGCATGGGTTTAGCGACAGTTTACCGTTCCTTAGAAGCCTTAAAACTAGAAGGTATGGTACAGGTTAGAACCTTAGCTAACGGCGAAGCCCTCTATAACTTAGCCCAACAAGACAAACACCATCTCACCTGTCTTCAGTGTGGTCTGTCTATTCCCATTAATCAATGCCCAGTTCATAACCTAGAGGACGAATTGCAATCTAGTCATAAGTTTAAAATTTTTTACCACACCCTGGAATTTTTTGGCTTATGTACTCAATGCCAAATGAATCAAGCTGCTACCGTAGGAGTCCCATAAAAAAAGGATGAGATAAAAAGCAATAGGTGGGTATTGGGGACTGGGAATTAGGAATTAGGAATTTTTCCCCCCTGCACCCTGCATCCCTGCCTCTTTCCCCCCATACTCCCTACTCCCCAGCTATATATTAGCTAAAGTCCTGAAAATTGAAAAACCCGCTAATCCTTGACTTAAAGATTAGCAGGTAGGGTCTTTTGTCTATCGGAGCGGCGGGATTCGAACCCACGACCTCCACTACCCCAAAGTGGCGCGCTACCAAGCTGCGCTACGCCCCGGTCAGAATTATCATTATACTGCAAAGTTCTGGAATAATCAAGGGGTTGATTCAAAAAACTTTTAGCATCCCAGCTGCTTGCAATAATTCTGGTACTGCGGCGGCTTCCCATTTACCTTCTACACTCCTGCCTGTATTCAATATCAGGCGCAAGCTATAGGCTTGAGGATAGCCTTCTACTTCCATCCATAATAGGTCACTTTCGGCTTCACAGGCTATTTTCTCTTCATCCATGAGTTCGGCTGCAAGTTGTTTCATGGTGTCTGCTAACTGTGCAAGTAGTCGGCAAAAATCATTTAACTCGGCTTCTGTTAATTCTATTGCCCAATCTTCTGTTCCTACTAATCCTTTGAATTTGGGCGCGTTGGGTTTCCAGCCAATTCTCCAACCGGTTCCACTTTTGATTTGTTTCATGTTAAACGCAGAGAGGCGCAAGGAGGTTTTTTATTTCAGAAGTTCAGCACCGCCTCTTTGGGGTAACTGGGGTGTGCTGGGTGTGGTGTCGCGCCTGGGTGTTTGGGTGTTCTGAGGGGTGGGATTGAAGATATCTGTTAATACTTGCACGAGGGCGTTTCTTTGTTCGCGGGTGAGGTTGGCTATGACGGTGCGATCGCCATCTAAGGGATTTTGCCTTAAGGTATCATGACCAGGATAGGAGTTATGATACATGATTTCATTTGCGTCTAAGTAATCGGCTAGGGTGAGTTTCCAATCTAGGCGATAGTTAGGGGCGCGTCCTTTGCGATAAATGTGATATGTAATTAAGCGACTGACTAAAGTGTTGTCTGCGGCAATTTTACCAGTGCTGCTACTAATGTACTGATTTTCTTGGGGTAGGTCTGGTAATTGCTGATATACTTGCTGCCAAACGTTTCCAGGGCTGATTCTTTGGGCGGTAGCAAGTTGTAATTTACTTAACCCGGAACTCAAAACGAGTACACCCACCACCAAAAAAGCAGTGAGTGTCTGTCTAAACTGGAGTCGGGGCTGAATGAACGATAAATTTTTGCTCATCCTCACCTGTATCAAACTATAATTCGCCAATGATTTCTGGTTGAGTCAGTTCATCAGACATTTCGATAATTGCCCTCAGCACTGGCTTCATCATCACATCTTCTGATGGATTATCAAAGTCTTCATAACGGCGACGTTTAGCGCGGTTTGCCACCTGAACTGTAATGCGGTAGCGATTGGAAGCTGCACTAATTAATTCTTCGGAACGGTGCATGATTTGAGACTGGGTAGTCTCGAACTTGGAACGCTTTAGCATATTTACTGGTTCATGAGGTCATCCCCCAGTTTAGCAGCACTTACAGTTTAATGCTGTGGATTTTAGCAATCAGTTTCTCACGTTTTGGGATATACAACAGCATAGAAATATAACTATCCTGTCTGAACCTGACTATCGTTCCCAAAGTTTTAAATTTTTACCTTTTTCCCAGCGTTTAAATAGAGCATTACAATAATCAACGGCATTGCCGCCTCCCCAATAGGGATATACGTCGTATAATCCGACAAAATTGAAATTATAGTCTGCCAGCATCTCACTAATTGTAGAAAACTGAGTATGATGGTTATCTTGCTGGCGAAAAGTCACTTCTATGGAAATGTAGAAAATTTTCTCAGATCGTAAAGTCGCTTCTGCACCTCTTAAAACTTGACACTCATAGCCTTCTGTATCTATTTTCAAGAGATCAATCTGATTAATTTTATGGTCGTCTTCTGCCATAAACTGATCTAATGTCATTATATTTACTGTCTCGAAAGCTGACGCTGCTTGAGAATTAACCTTACTAACATGAGAAATTGAGTTAGAACCAGATGTGCCTTGGACTAACATCTGCTCTTGCTTGCTTTCTTCGCCCAATGCTAAATTGAAGCAATAAACATGAGGATCAACACCAACATTCGCTTTTAAAACTTCAAAGGTTTGACTAACTGGTTCAAAAGCAAAAATCTTGGCTTCGGGAAATTTCTGACGATAACCCAGGGTACTTTGTCCTTTATTAGCTCCGACATCAAAAATTGTCTCCAGGGTCAAATCAGGTGAGAGCCTAGCTATATCTTGTTTTAGATCACAGCCAAAAGGCATTTTGTTGGTATTGTACAGGGTGTATCCATAAGCCTGCAAAACTTTTTTAATCTGTTTTTTGAGCATAAAATTCTTGATTAATTAAATTGGATTGAGTATTAATCCCCGTAATGGTGGGATTTTAACCCAAAATACAGCCACTGCGTGGGGGAAGAGTTAAGGAAAGCTGCTGATTACACCACTCGTATTCCCCAGCACCATATAAAATACAGTGGGGTTGAGTATGCAAACTGGCTGCATCTATGCTGGCTATGGCTGTGGATGTATCACTGTTTACGGCAATAATTAATTCTTCTGTTCCTAAAGTCCGAGTAAAAATATACAGTTCTCCCTGGGCGAAAAGAACTTGGTAATTTCCTGTACGCAAAGCTGGATGTTTGTGGCGGAGTGTAATTAATTGGCGGTGAATGTTCAGTAATTCGTGATTCCACTTAGCTGGTGAGGGAAAACCACGGCGACAGTCAGGATCTATCCCCCCAGGTAAACCCACTTCATCACCATAGTAAATACTAGGCGCACCGGGAAAGGTGAGTAACAGTAAAGTTGCTAATTCCACAGTAGCTTGATCGCCGTCAGCTATGGTGATTAATCTGGCTGTATCGTGACTTGCGAGTAAATTGAGTTGGGTGAGTTGAATTTCCCAGGGGTACAGTTGCAGTAATTCCTGCATTTTAACGGCATATTCGGCAGCAGATAAAGCTGGGGAGGTTTGATAGTCGCGGTTTTCGACTTGTTCTAAGACTACGCGATCGCCTGCGGTAAAGGCAATTGTCGGCCCAGTAAATAAGTAATTCATCACGCCATCAAATTGCGTACCATCTAACCATTCACGGGAATCTCCCCACACTTCCCCTACTATATAGGCTTGGGGATTAATGGCTTTGATGCGATCGCGGAACTCTTGCCAAAACCCTGGTGTTTTCACCTCAAACGGCACATCTAACCGCCAACCATCAATGCCAAATTTTAGCCAATACTCGCCAATTTCCATAATATATTCCCGCACTTCCGGGTTATCATGATTCAAAACAGGCAAAGCCCGATTACCCGCCCAACCTTGATAATTTGCTGGTAAATCTCCCGTATAAGGCGCAAGCGGCCAATCTGTAATTTTGAACCAATTCACCCAAGGAGAATGAGGGCCATTTTCTAAAATATCGTGGAAAAAGAAAAAGCCCCGACTCGCGTGATTAAATACCCCATCCAGCACAACTTTAATATTCCGTTCATGGGCTGCTGCTAGAAATTCCCCAAAAGCCTGATTACCCCCCAGCAATGGATCAACCTGATAATAATCGTGGGTGTGATAGCGGTGATTACTGGCTGATTGAAAAATGGGAGTAAAGTAAATAGCGTTAATGCCTAAATCCTGAAGATAGTCTAACTGCTCAATTATGCCCCATAAATCGCCGCCTTTGTAACCTTGGAGTGTAGGCATAGCGTCCCAATCTTCCCAAGGCGCATCATGTAACAGTCGTTTGTGGGGTTTTGGGCTTTTAGCAAAACGATCTGGAAATATTTGGTAAAAAACAGCGTGTTTAACCCAGTCTGGTGTTTGAATTTCCATAAATTAATTTATTAAATTTTTGATGATCATTAGTATTTTTGCTTCTCACATAACTATATAAAAAGATAGGTAATCACAAAGGAAAAATTTGATATTTTGATTATGGGATAGTAATTTGCAGTTTCAGAAGTTGTACAAATTATCTAAGTACAACAATATTTCAATGTTTCCAAAAACACTAATAGTTAGTTTACACTCCAGAATAATCGGCAACTCTTATATTCAGGGTTGTTTACTACCTACTGAGTTATCATAACTATTGCTGGTATGATTAGCATTTTAGTAAAAATTGCAACATTTACTTTAGGAAGTCATCCATTATCAGGAAGATTTTTTCCGGTGGATTAATCAGGAATCTTTGATCCCCCCTTACCAGTAGTCTCAGACAGTCCTAAACTGAAGGTGAGAGTTGAAAGGCCGTTGGGAGAAATTTTGTGAAAAAAGTATTAGCAATCATTCTTGGTGGTGGCGCGGGTACTCGTCTGTATCCGCTAACGAAACTACGTGCTAAACCAGCCGTACCAGTAGCAGGAAAGTACCGTTTAATAGATATCCCCGTCAGTAATTGCATCAATTCTGAGATATACAAAATTTATGTGCTGACACAGTTTAACTCAGCCTCCCTGAATCGCCATATAGCCCGTACCTATAATTTTACCGGCTTTAATGAAGGGTTTGTGGAGATATTAGCTGCACAGCAAACTCCAGAAAACCCCAACTGGTTCCAAGGTACAGCTGATGCTGTCCGTCAGTACCTCTGGTTGTTAAATGAATGGGATGCGGATGAGTATTTAATTCTCTCAGGAGATCACCTGTACCGCATGGATTACCGCGAGTTTATCCAACGCCATCGGGAAACGGGGGCTGATATTACCCTTTCGGTTATCCCTATAGATCAAAGCCGGGCTTCAGATTTTGGTTTAATGAAAATAGACAAGTCTGGAAGGGTGATTGACTTTAGCGAAAAGCCCAAAGGCGCGGAATTAGAACGGATGCAGGTTGATACCAGTGTGCTGGGATTATCACCAGAACAAGCGAAATTACAGCCATATATCGCCTCAATGGGGATTTATGTCTTTAAAAAAGATGTTTTAATCAAGTTGTTGAAGGAATCTTTAGAAAGTACCGATTTCGGTAAAGAAATTATTCCTGATGCCAGTAAGGATTACAATGTCCAAGCTTACTTATTTGATGATTACTGGGAAGACATTGGGACAATTGAAGCTTTTTATCACGCGAATTTAGCTTTAACTAAACAACCTTTACCGCCTTTTAGTTTTTACGATGAAAAAGCACCAATTTATACACGCGCCCGGTATCTACCACCCAGTAAACTTTTAAGTTGTCATGTCACAGAATCCATTGTGGGGGAAGGTTGTATTTTAAAAGATTGTCGGATTCAGCATTCAGTTTTGGGAGTGCGATCGCGCATTGAAGCTGGTTGTGTAATCGAAGAATCTCTACTGATGGGAGCCGACTTTTACCAACCCTTCGTAGAACGTCAAGGCACCTTAGAAAAAGGCGACATTCCTGTAGGTATTGGTGCGGATACTTTGATTCGCCGTGCCATTGTGGATAAAAATGCACGAATTGGTCATGATGTCAAGATTATCAATAAAGATAACGTGCAAGAAGCAGAACGAGAAAATCAAGGCTTCTATATCCGTAGTGGTATTGTTGTTGTCCTGAAAAATGCCGTAATTCCTGACGGAACTATAATTTAGTCATTGGTCATGAGTCATTGGTCATTTTTTAGTTATCAATACTAAATTAACCATTGACAACGGATACAGGACAAGTGACACAACTATTTTTACTAATTGGTCTGCCTGGTAGCGGTAAATCAACTTTGGCGCAACAATTAGTCGCAGAATGCCCCCAAATGCACCTAATTTCAACGGATGCTATTCGGGGGCAGCTTTTTGGTTCAGAAGCAACTCAGGGGCCTTGGCTGCTGATTTGGCGAGAAATAGAAAGGCAATTTCAGCAAGCAGTAGCAGCACAGCAAACCGTAATTTTTGATGCTACTAATGCCCAAAGAAGACAACGCCGTGAAATTATCGCCTTAACCCGCGAGATCGGTTTTACACACATTACAGCTTTGTGGGTGAGAACTCCTGTTTGGCTGTGTTTAGCACGGAATCAAAAGCGTCAGCGCCAAGTTCCCCAAGAAATCATCTTGCGAATGCATCGTCAACTCCGGGATGCACCCCCTACCCTAGAAGAAGGAATTGACAAGCTGATTTGTTTTCCCGAAAAAAGGGAGTACGGAAATTGCGCCGGTGCAGTCAGAGGGAACCACACTTGAATTGCTGTAATGTCTGTTAATTTAAAATCAGAGTTTCTTATGCTTGGGAATTTTATCCAGCAAAAAACTCAAATCACATTTTACGAAAAAAACATAACAGAAATTTTTATAGGAGGCTGGTAGATGGCTGCAACCGACTTCAAGGACTATTACGCAATTTTGGGAATTAGTAAAACTGCCACTCCAGAAGAAATTAAACAAGCTTTTCGTAAATTAGCTCGTAAGTATCACCCTGATGTTAACCCCAATAACAAGGATGCTGAGGCTAACTTTAAAGAAGTAAATGAAGCCTACGAAGTTTTGTCAGATGTTGATAAGCGTAAAAAGTATGATCAATTTGGTCAATACTGGAAACAAGCTGGCGAAGGTTTCCCCTCCGGCGGTGCTGGTGTCGATATGGGTGGTTTTGATTTCAGTCAATACGGCAGTTTTGATGAATTTGTCAACGAGTTATTAGGGCGGTTTGGTGGCCCTAGCCCTCGTGGTGGGCGACAAAGCTATTCTTATCGTACTTCTACTGGTCAACCCAGTGGTTATGGCGGCTTCAATGATTTTGGGTTTCAAGATGTCGGTACGAGTGGGGTGCAAGATTCGGAAGCGTCAATTTCCTTAAATTTTGCTGAGGCGTTTGGTGGTGTGAAAAAGCGCTTTAGTTTAGGTAATGAAACTATTGAAGTGAGTATCCCATCTGGGGCTAAAACTGGTACTCGCCTACGGGTAAGGGGTAAAGGTCAATTAAACCCCATGACTCAACAACGGGGTGATTTATATTTAAAAGTTGAACTTCAGCCACATTCATTTTTCCAATTTGAAGGGGATAACCTGGTGTGTGAAGTTCCTATTACTCCAGATGAAGCCACTTTGGGCGCTTCTATTGATGTTCCTACACCGGATGGTTCTGTGAATGTGAAGTTACCGGCGGGTGTGCGTTCTGGTCAATCTTTGCGGTTGCGGGGTAAGGGCTGGCCTTTAACTAAGGGTGGACGTACTGATCAGTTGGTGAAGGTAGCGATTGTGCCTTCAAAAGACCTCAGCGCCCAAGAGCGAGAATATTATGAAAAAATTCGGGCTATCCGTACCTATAATCCCCGCAGTCATTTAGAACAGTTCAAGCTTTGAGGTTTCCTTGGTAGAGACGTTTGGGGGGAACGTCTCCAAGATATACCTATTTAGGGTTTGCTGAAAAAGTCGAGAAAAAGTTGAGGAGAATTGAGTAGGTAATCA
>NZ_CAWUOL010000132.1:0-9558 GCF_963923915.1 Nodularia chucula CCY0103
ATACCTCCCCGTATTTTCTCTTAGTCTTGTTCAGAAATCAAATAGGAGTCCTATAATAATATATAATTAGGATATAAGATAGTTAAAATTTTTCCCTAAACATTCAATGAGGATATAACCATGAATGCTTTAACTGTCAATTTGAAATCAGTAATAGAAATGACTGATGAGCAGTTTTTTCAACTATGTCAAAATAACCGGGAATTGAGATTTGAAAGAACTGCAAATGGGGATTTAATAATTATGCCACCAACGGGAGGAGAAACAGGAAATCGTAATGGAAGAATCACTCAACAATTAATGAATTGGACTGATGCTGATGGTACTGGCATCGCTTTTGATTCTTCTACTTGTTTTAAATTACCAAATGGTGCAGATCGTTCTCCTGATGCTTCTTGGATCAAGTTAGAAAGATGGGATGCTTTAACTGATGAAGAAAGACAAAAGTTTCCTCCCATTTGTCCTGATTTTGTAATTGAGTTACTTTCTCCTAGTGATAGTTTGAAGACTACACAGGAAAAGATGACGGAATATATAGATAATGGTGTGCGTTTGGGGATATTAATTAATCGTAAATCTCGTCAGGTGGAGATTTATAGAACTGGTAAGGAGGTTGAGTTTTTGGATTCTCCTGCTACAGTTTCGGGGGAAGATGTTTTAAAGGGTTTTGTTGTGAATTTGGGGATGATTTGGTAAAATTAGACAGGTATTTATTTAGCTAGGTAAATGATTTTAAGTTCGATGATTTTCGGCAATAAGAATTTTTTAGCAGAAAACTCGGATTCTGTGGGGGTTTTATCCTATATCTAACACAAAATGATATAGAAAACAACATAATTGTTAGCAAATCTTAACAAAGAATGCAGATTCTCTCACCTGATTTTAAATTTTGTTTACATAGTTATGCTGTTATGTGACAAAACATTGACACTGAGAATACTGTGATATTTTGACTTAGGCGATAGCGAAGCGCTGACTGAAGGTATCGCTTGCGGCTCAATTCAGCCTTTAGACCGCAGTTAAACTGAACAATAAGGAATAACCTTTCAAATGACGATTACTTTCTTTGAACTTTTAGGTTTAGTAATTGAGCGTGAAATTGACTTCATAGCAGATCACTTAAACAAGTCAGTAGATGAAATATATGAGCTTATTGTGGAAGAGGCTGAACGTAATCAAGCAGAATGGTACTCTAACCGAGTTCCCAATTTAAACTATCAATATCCTGCTTGCCGACTTGCTTATCTCTATATTGTTGCTGCGGCTAATTCCAGTACCTTTCAGTATGTTCTCGAATCTGATCAAGACTTAAATCAATATGTTTTGGGAATTGCAAAGGAACGTCATGAGGTAAAAATTTGTGCTTTTGGTGCTGGACCAGGTACAGAGTTGTTGGCAATGGCAAAATTTTTCGCTCAACAAAATCTTGGACATAGTATTAGTGTAGACTTTCAACTACTTGACAGAGTTGAGGAATGGACAAGTTCTTGGTACGGAATCAGGGATCAAATTAATGATTCTTTCAGAAAATTATATGGGACGAATCGATCTACATGGCCTATGATACCATCAGGTAATTTTTTGGCTTGCGATGTTACTCAGTTAGATCGACTTCCCTATCTTGGTAATGTTTGGGGACAAGATGTATATGTAATAAACTTTTTGCTATCTGAGGTATTTAATGATGATCCAGGATTAAGAGCCTTTTTAAGCAAGGTTGCTGAATTTGCACCTTCTGGTGCGCGTTTTGTATTTATAGAGAGACGCGGTTTTATGTGGCAAAACCGCATGGCTAATATTGCCGCAGAATCAGGATTATTACTTTCACCCTTTATAAAATCTCAAGGCAGACTTGAAGAAGATCCTATAGCATTAGGACAGGTATACAATGTTCTTCTTGATAGAAGGCAACCACGCTTAACTTGGGATGTAGTCTACAGCATTGGAATTAAGCAGTGATCTGAAACCAAACATCCTTATGCTTTATGGAATATTATAGCGATACACAACTGTCTCTTAGTCTTTGGAATGAGGAAGAGATATTTTCGTCTTTAGAAATAAAGCATTTATCTATTCCTGATGCAGAAGTCGAGTTGTATTCGAGTTGCTTTTCTGGTAACGAGAGCGACAAAATTTTTCAAACACTCTTGTCTCAAGTTCGCTGGGGGCAGGAGAAAATCAAATGCTATGGGAAAGAAGTAGATATACCAAGACTAACTGCGTGGTATGGAGATGCTGGTAAACGCTATGTTTATTCAAGAATAGCGATGGAACCAGAACCTTGGCTACCAGTATTACTCTATATAAAAAGCCGAGTTGAAGAGATAGCTAAATTCTCATTTAACAGTGTTCTTCTTAATTTTTATCGTGATGGGCGGGATAGTATTGCATGGCATAGTGATGATGAACCAGAACTGGGAAAACAACCAGTTATAGCTTCTCTCAGTTTTGGAGGAGAGAGAAAGTTTCAACTTAGGCATGAAGTTAAAAAGGAGCAGGAGAAAGTAGAGCTTAATTTAACTCATGGTAGTCTCTTAATCATGAAAGGCAAGACTCAAGAATATTGGCGGCATCAAATACCTAAAACTAAAAAGCCTGTAATGCCAAGAATCAACTTAACTTTTAGGCTCATAAATTAGTGCGATCGCCATTTAGGTATAAGTTGGAATTGCGATCGCCTAAAATTGGGGTATTTGTGAGCGATAGCGAAGCGCTCCTTACAATAGTTTAGGAATAAGTTGGGAGAGCGATCGCCCCTACTTTTAAATAAAATAGAATCAGATAACCACAAAACCACACTATGACTTCACGACTCGAAAATGCGATCGCTGCTATCCAACAGCTATCATCCACAGAACGTCAACAACTGTTGCAAATCTTTACCCAAAGCGATTTATCCTCACACTCTCAAACCGATCTTAAAAATCTCAGTCATCAGTTTTGGCAAGATACCACACTCAACGAACTACTCGCCACACAGACCCCTATCACCGTACATAACCTCAAACATCTCGCTGCTGACTTTTGGCCTGAAGAAGACTCCATCGAAGATTTTCTCACCTTCCTACGACAACAACGCAAAGAAGTGATCTAACCAAACGCCATGAGTTTTTACCTCATTGATACTGATATCGCTTCTTTCATCTTCAAAGGTAGTGATTATGCCGACCCTTACTTACCATATTTAACTGGTCAAGAATTAGCAATGTCATTCATGACCGTAGCTGAACTATTTCAGTGGGCAATTTTGCGTCAGTGGGGCGATCGCCGTTTCACACAACTAGAACAATACCTATCTAACTACTTAATTATTCCAGTTGATCAATCACTTTGTCGAGAATGGGCGTATGTTCGTGCCAAGCGACAAAGCGCAGGACGACCAATATCTCCACAAGATGCTTGGATTGCTGCAACAGCTTTACGCTATGACTTACCGCTAGTTACTCACAACATCAAAGACTTCTTGGATATTCCCAATCTACGGCTTATTACCCCTTCATCCTAATTATGAAGGTCATAAGATGGATTCAGATACAGATTTATTAACTGTTTCTGGTGATTGAGTTTCCAGGTATGATCTGACCGCTTCACTAATAATTGATTCTGGTGATTGACTTCGTTTACTAGCTAGATTTATAAGGTTTTTAAATTCTGTTCTGGATTCCAGTTAAATGTAGATTTTATAAGGTAATTTATCTCTTATTAACCACAATTAATATTATAACAAATAAGTGCAATTTTTTTAACTAAATTGTTCGTGTAGTGTATTATAAAGATGTGATATCTTGTTAGGTATATGTGAGATATAAGCCCTGAACTTAAATAATCTAAAACTAGATAACATACTACTGCAATGCGATCGCATATCTTGTAAGGTGCGTTACATTTCATTAATGCACTTTTTTAGGCGTTGCTGATTTCATATATGAAAATGATGTGACGTGATTTCAAAACCCTTCCAATGAATAATGAGTAAACCAGTTGATATTCTGATTCTTTCTAATGGCCCTGGGGAAGTGACTACATGGGTGCGTCCTGTTGTCAAGGCTTTGCGGGAAAAACTAGGGAATGATCGTTCTGTGGTGCGGGTTTCTGTGGTGTTGTCCCCTTGTCCAAATGCGAGTGGTAAGGAGGCGGCGATCGCCCTTTCTTATCCAGAAGTAGATAGAGTTCAAGCAGCAGAGCATTTTTGGCGGTTCTTGCTGTGGGGTAAGACTGTGGAAAATTGGGAATGGCGGGATCGCGGTGTGGTAGTTTTCTTGGGTGGTGATCAAATTTTTCCCGTAGTCATTGGCAAAAAACTCGGTTATCGCACAGTGGTTTACGCAGAATGGGATGCACGGTGGCATAATTTGATTGACCGTTTTGGAGTCATGCAACCCAAGGTAGCTGAGAAAGTTTCCCCCAAATATGCCCACAAGTTCGCTGTGGTGGGAGATTTGATGCTGGAGGCGCAGACCGTTGAGCAGGTTTTCACTCCTGACTCTGATTCCAAAACTGAGATTATTGGTTTACTTCCTGGGTCAAAGGCGGCAAAATTAGCCCAAGGTGTGCCATTATGCTTGGCGATCGCCCAATATATTCACGCTCAAAGACCCCAAACCAAATTTGTGATTCCCGTTGCGCCGACATTAGATTTACAAACTTTAGCCAGTTTTGCCGACTCGGAAAAAAACCCTTGTGTGAAGATATTTAACAGTTTCTCAGCTACTTTAGTTGAATCTGAGTATCCGGTGCTGAAAACTGAGAAGGGTTTGTTTGTGGAATTGTGCAGAGAAAATCCCGCCTATCAACTATTATCTCAATGTACAATCTGTTTAACCACCGTAGGGGCAAACACAGCTGAACTCGGTGCTTTAGCTGTACCGATGATTGTTTTAATTCCCACACAACAACTGGATGCGATGCGTTCTTGGGATGGTTTACCAGGAATATTAGCTAATTTACCTGGGGTGGGTTCTACCTTTGCGAAGGTGATTAACTGGCTGGTATTAAGTAAAAAAGGTTTATTAGCATGGCCAAATATCTGGGCGCAGGAAGAGATAGTACCCGAATTGGTGGGTAAACTCCAGCCAGAAGAGGTAGCAGAAATGGTTTTAGACTTTTTGAATCATCCCGAAAAACTAGACGCAATTAGGGAAAAATTACGCAGCGTCCGGGGAGAAAGTGGTGCAGCCCAAAAGTTAGCCAGTTTAGTTAGTGATATTTTATAAATTAGCCTTGGCGACTAGAAGTCGCGGCTACACAGACGAAACCCACCTGCGTGGGTTTAATTAATCGGGAAAACTGGCATTTTGTCTACCAAGTTCATAGACACCAGCAATAATACAAGCCATGATACCCATGCTGATGCCCCAACTGCGTCCTAAGCTAATTTCTATCAGCCAGTTGGATAAAGCACCACTTACTAGAAAAGGAACAATGCTAAATAGGGAAGCATAAAAGGCGTTTTGGGATTCTCTGGCTTCCCGTGTCTTTTCAAATTCGCTTTGGCTGGTGTAAAGCGATCGCTCGGCAAAATTAAACCAGCGATTCAACAGCTCAATGATTTTTTCACGCAGTGAGGAAAAAACTAAGTATAGGGCTAATGACCATAAAGTTGCACCAGCGATCACGACGGTGTTGACTTCAAACTGGAAGGGAAAAATTTCAGTCATCATGGCTTGGGGATGTCCTGCAAATGGCCAAGTTAACTATAAATTGACCTTTTTAGCAATTTTAAGCTGAAATGCTGGCAGAATTTCCTTGAGTTGCTAAATATCTGATTTCTGCTATGGGTATTATAGCTGGGGAGTAGGGAGTGGGGAGTGGGGAGTGGGGAGTAGGGAGTAGGGAGTGGGGTAAAAGCCTTTCGGTGTCTAACTTTTATGATCAGTTTATTTCCTAATGTATATGCGTAGTACCATAACAGAGAAAAAAGCACATTCTACACCTAGAGATTAGAAAAATATAGAAAGTTTCAACGCCATTCATAGCAATAGTTTTAACCAATTTGAGGAGGGTTTAAATTGCAGATGAGGGGCTGGCCACTGCAATCATTTATGCCCAAAGGAGAATTACAATTTGGGAGAGAGATCCCTGTGGCTAGGGATCAATCAATTAGGCGATCGCTGTATACTATACGGAACTGCGATCGCTTCCCTCGTCAACATTCACTACTCTTGTTTGCCATTGGTTGGTGCTGATGATTTACTAAATAGAAACCACCATAGCTCTAAACCAATTAAGGCTAAACCGCCAACAGTGACACCAACTTTCAATGCTAAGGGTTGCTCAATGGCTGGAAATTCCTGAGTTTCTCCCGATGGCATTGCGGCTGATGCTGCTCCTAGAAATAGACTGAAAGCGGTCAGACTAGCCCAAAGTATATTTTTGTTGAACATTGGTTGAATTATTGTACAGTTACAGAGACGACTTTTGGTTTAAATTTACGCAATCTCAGCGCATTTGTAACCACAGATATAGAAGATAAGGCCATTGCAGCCCCAGCGAGAATGGGATTTAGCAACCAACCAAAGAAGGGAAACAGGATTCCCGCAGCTACAGGAATACCAATCACGTTGTAAATAAAGGCAAAAAACAGGTTTTGGCGAATATTGCTAATGGTAGCCCGGCTGAGTTGAATAGCGGTGACAATGCCTTGTAAGTCTCCAGATATGAGAGTCAGATCACTAGCGGCGATCGCCACATCTGTTCCCGTACCAATGGCAATTCCCACATCTGCTTGCGCCAGTGCAGGTGCATCATTAATCCCATCACCCACCATCGCCACAATTTTGCCCCTTTCCCCTTGCAGAGATTGAATTTTGGCAGCTTTTTGGTCTGGGCGCACCTCTGCAAAAACTCGCTGAATGCCAACTTCTTGGGCGATCGCCTCCGCAGTTTGACGATTATCTCCAGTTAACATTACTACCTCTAAACCTAACTTTTGCAGTATTTTTACTGCCCCTACCGAGGAAGGTTTGAGAGCATCCGCAATCCCCATCACACCTTGGATTTCCCCATCTACAGCCATTAAAATTACAGTTTTACCCGCAGCTTCCCAGGCTTGTTTATATTCCTGGAGGGTATCAGTATTAATTCCCAATTCCCCCATCCAACGCTGTGTACCAATTTGTACGAGGTGTTCTGCAACCACAGCTTCCACACCACTACCTGCAACTGCTACAAAATTATCAGCTTCAGTTAAACTCACCTCTTGGGATTGGGCATATTTTACCACCGCCTCAGCCAAGGGATGCTCAGAATTGCGTTCCACAGTGGCCGCCAACTGTAAAAGGTGGAGTTCATTATGATTAGCTGTACCATTAACAGAGACAAAATCTGTCACCGTGGGTTGACCTTGAGTCAAAGTCCCAGTTTTATCCAGAACAATAGTTTCAATTTTGTGTGCTAACTCTAAGCTTTGGGCATCCTTAATTAAAATACCATTTTCTGCACCTTTACCAGTCCCCACCATAATTGATGTGGGCGTAGCTAGACCTAAAGCACAAGGACAGGCGATAATTAACACACCCACCGTGGTCATGATGGCTAGGGTAAAGTTACCCATGAAATTAAACCAAATCACAAAAGTAGCGATCGCGATCGCCATCACAACAGGTACAAACCAGCCTGTGACTTGATCAGCTAACCTTTGAATAGGGGCTTTAGAACCCTGTGCTTGTTGTACAAGTTTGACAATTTGCGCCAAAAACGTATCCTTTCCCACCCTTGTCGCCCGAAACTGAAAACTCCCAGTTTTGTTAATCGTCGCCCCAATCACCTCATCTCCTCGTTGCTTCCGCACAGGTAAACTTTCACCAGTCACCATCGCCTCATCTACCGTAGAAGCACCAGTAATCACCTCACCATCCACAGGAATTTTTTCCCCAGGGCGTACCAAAATCAGATCATTAATTCTGACATCCGTAATGGGAATATCCATTTCCACACCATCACGAATCACCCTAGCATTTTTCGGTTGTAAACCAATCAGTTTATGAATTGCTTCCGAAGTTTTTCCCCTAGCGCGATGTTCTAACAATCGCCCCAGCAAAATTAAAGCAATCACCATTACCGAGACTTCATAGTATACATGAGGGATTAAACCCTGAGCCGCAAAAAATCCAGGAAACAGAGTGACAAACACAGAATAGAAATATGCTGCACTTGTACCCACAGCCATCAGGGTATCCATTGTTGCTGTATGGTGTTTCATGGCCTTCCAGCCATTAACATAAAAACTCCCACCACACCAAAACTGTACCGGGGTAGTTAATACTAACTGTACCCAATAATCATGAAGAAAAGCGGGAATGAAATGTATATGTAACCCAGTCATCATGGGTATGGAACCCACAAAAATAATTATAGCGATCGCACCCGCCACAATTACCTTACGCAGCATTTCCCGATCTTCCGCTAACTGAATAGCTGTTTCCGCCTCATCTTCTCCAGCAAATACGTCTTCTTGAACCAGAAAAGAAGAATATCCCGCCCCATCGATAGCACCTTGAATTGTCTTTAAATCAGTGCGTTGGGAATCATAATTAATTGTCGCCTGTTCAGCCGCAAAGTTAACATTGCAATCCATCACCCCAGGAACCGACCGAATTGCTTTATCGACATTGTTCGCACAAGAAGCGCAACTCATACCGCGCAGTTTCAGAGTGAGAGTATCCATGCTAAGTAAACCACCTTGACTGATGTAGGGGATCTGTTGCATATTTTGGAATTAAATGTGCAACAGCTGATGAGTTTTAAGCCACTGGATAACCAGCAGCAGCTAAAGCATCCTTAATTGTGGCTTCTGATGCTTGAGTTTCTACGCTGACAAACTTGGTTTCGGGATCGGCTTGAATGGTAGCATTGGCATCAACAGCTTTAACTGCATTAGTAATATTGTTGGCACAAGCAGAACAAGCCATATTGGGAACTGTGAGTTTAAGTGTCATAAATTGCAGCTGTGAAATTAAAGAACTATACAAAGTCTACAAAGCCATAGTCAGCGCTTCAGCTTTGCTTCTACCTAATATTCATCCTAAACTCTCCACCCAACTAGAGAGTACATCATACTTTACAAATCTTCAAATTAAAAATCAGAATCAGGCGATCGCCAGCCCAATCCCAAAAATTATTCATGCCGATCTACTCAATCACTTATAACTAAAGTAGATGGACTAAAGTAACAAAATCCAACATCTCAGTTAACCCAACAGAAAAGTATCTAATTTATATATAATTTCCTAGTCTAAGAAAGTAAAAAATTATCTGCGTCCATCTGCGTTTAATTATTACTACCTGTACCTCAATTGCATGGAAATTGCTCTAAATATTCATCGAAACTTAATATCAATTAACCAAAATTTCAAAAAAAAAGGCTTGGATCAACCAAGCCCTTATGTATACCAAGCATTTACTACACCAATAGTAATTTAAACTTTCTATGCCTTTAGTTCATCCTCCTAAAGACTGTATGCAAATAACCATAAAACTGATAAACAATGTAGTTTCAATCATAATATAGGAATCCTATTTGAGTTTTGAACAAACTCCGTACATCTGAAGAGTGGCAAA
>NZ_CAWUOL010000133.1:0-9479 GCF_963923915.1 Nodularia chucula CCY0103
AATCGTTACATTGTTTACACTGTCTTGTTTTTAGCCTTGTTTGTCGCCCCGTCAGAAATTAAACTCCTGTGATTGTATTAGGGAAATTCATTCAGTAGCCCATCCTCAAGATGAGTTTTGATCCTAAAATTTAAACACTAAATAGAAAAAGTAAAAATAAGTTTCTCGGCTCAAGAACGCCATTTGACTGCGAAAACTGCGATAGCGGGTAGTTGGTGTGGGAGATGAATATGCATCCATTCCTAAGCCTTGTGCCATCAATACGGCTCTTTTCATGTGCAAGGGATCACTGACAATGAGAAACTTGGTTAATTGGTAATCGTTTGCTACTTCCAAAGCATTTTTGAGGTTTTGGTGAGTTGTGCGAGACTGAGTTTCGGTGAGAATATCAGCAGCTTTTACCTGTTGTGCGATCGCGTAATTTTTGCCCACTATAGCTTCAGGTGGTTCATTACTCTCCCCAACTCCACCAGTAAAAATGATCGTTTTAACAGATCCATTTTTATATAAATTAATGGCGTGGTTAATCCGCTCCCGGAAAACAGGAGATGGTTCTTCTCCCCAAACTGCTGCTCCTAAAACAATTGCGGCATCAGCCTTGATATTATTACTACTGCTACCATATAAATAAATACTTGTGGCTGTAGATGCGATCGCCAGTAACAAGGCAGATATCACAGCCATTGTCACCAAACCTAACCATTTTTTGGAAATTTTGTCATTGAGCATGGGGCGTTCTGCTGTTTTTTTTGCCTTCTCAACTCCCCTCCCCTAGTAGTACCTGTAGCTTCGTTGGCGGGGAGGGTTAGACGTGGCGTTAAAACTCACATTTCCAACTAGCCAAATCAGCCAAAGAGCGATCGCGGTAACGTCCATAACGTTCCGGTTTACTCTTAATTTTCACCCCCAAATCTGGTAAAATGCCAAAATTAGGCGGCATTGGCTGAAAATGCTTCGGTGCAGCCGAACTAATAAACTCCAACAAAGCCCCCATCATCGTTGTCGGTGGGGCTGTTAATAAATCTTTCCCCAAAGCTAACCGCGCCGCATTAGTTCCCGCCAACCAACCATCTGCTGCTGCTGCGGTGTAACCTTCAGTCCCAATCAACTGTCCCGCCGCAAATAAGGTGGGACGCTGCTTAAACTGCAAACTAGAATACATCAATTGGGGTGCATTAATAAAAGTATTGCGGTGCATCACTCCCAACCGCACAAATTCGGCATCTTCTAAACCAGGAATCAGGCGGAAAACTCGTTTTTGTTCACCCCAGCGCAAATTAGTTTGGAACCCGACCATATTCCACAGTTGACCTGCTTTATCTTCTTGGCGTAGTTGTACCACTGCATAGGGACGTTCCCCGGTGCGACTATCAGATAATCCCACTGGTTTCAGGGGACCATAACGCATGGTGTCTTCTCCCCGCAGCGCTTGTTCTTCTATCGGTAAACAAGCCTCAAAAAATTTTGCTGTTTCCCGTTCAAAATCTTTTAATTCCGTTTGTTCCGCTTGCCGCAATTCTGACCAAAAGTGCAAATATTGCTCTTTATTCATGGGACAATTGAGATAAGCGGCTTCTCCTTTGTCATAGCGGGATGCCATAAAAGCAATATCATGATTAATCGATTCTCCCACCACAATGGGACTGGCCGCATCAAAAAAGCTGAGGTATTCCATCCCGGTGAAGCGCTGCAAATCTGCGGCTAATTCCGGACTCGTTAAGGGACCTGTGGCTAAGACAACAATTCCTTCGGGAATGGCTGTGACTTCACCCCGACGAAATTCAATTAAAGGATGCTGTGATACTGTTTCTGTTAAATCTTGACTAAATTTTCCTCTATCTACAGCTAAAGCCCCACCAGCAGGAACTGCGTGTTCATCAGCTTTGGAGATCACAAGAGAATTGAGTTGGCGTAGCTCTTCGTGTAATAATCCGGTAGCGCGATCGCTTGCCATTGCTCCAAAGGAATTACTACAGACTAATTCTGCTACCTGTTCAGTATGATGGGCTGGGCTAAAGCGTTTGGGGCGCATTTCGTGGAAAATTACTGGTACTCCAGCCTGGGCTATTTGCCAAGCCGCTTCTGTCCCTGCTAATCCACCTCCAATCACTTGTATTGGTTGTTTATCCATATTGATTAGTTTAGTTACCTAATATAAATTTGCTGGTAGCCCATATTTTTGATCTTAAATGATCAAGTTTATGAAGTTTTTTGTGTAAACTTTGATAATACACCAGAAAATTAGTATAAGGAAATACGGATGGAACGCTCAAAAATAGTTGCTATTATTACAGGGGCAATTTCTATTTTATTAGCGATCGCCTATTTAGTTTTAGTACAATTACTAGACTACCGGGACATGAAACCAGCGCCTATCAGCCAACTAATATCACAGCAAGTTGTCGCAAGTATATATAGCTGGGGACTGGGGACTGGGGACTGGGTTAAGACCCGAATAGTCTATCAGTTTTATTATCCGTTTATGTCCTAAGTTTCTTAGCCGTTGCTATATACTCAACAGTGAAAAAAATCCCGTCGCTTCTAGATGACAACGGGAGTCTCACTAATTTTTCAGCGCTTATCGAGAAGCAAATTGAGGGCCAGCCCAAACCTCTGTAATTTTGGGACCAAAAGTGATGGGTTGATCTGAATCTGTACTATTTAGAGTTTGACCATCGCTAGCCACTTGTACCAAAGGCCAGTCTTCATCTCCCATTTCACCCGCCCGGAACAGTGCATGATCCGGCTGATTTTTACTCCAACCTAATAACACGGCAATTTTCTCATGCTCATGTTCTTCACGGGCTGGGGCTACAGTATTAACCTGATTTTTTTGCCGATCCCAAATCACTGCTTGATCTGTAGAATCTCCTGTATTGAACTTACCTTGGAACTTACGCGCTAAGAAGCGATCGCTTTTTTCTGACCAGCTAACAGGAACTAAAACTCCGATTTTGCCACTCCCATCAGTATCCATTTCTGTTGCTGATGAACGGTTTCTGTTTAACAAAGGATCAATAATAGCTCCAGTAGAAGCCATTACCCGCAAGGTCTTGGTTTGTGTCTCTTCCACAAACATCACACTAGTAACCCTACTCTGATACATTGCGGGACTCACTTCTAATTGCACCCGACTGTAAACAATATATCTACCATCGGGAGAAGTGACTGGTACACTGCGATAGTGGCGAATCCCAGAACCCCCATTCGCACTGATAGCTTCCTGAGTAGCGAGAATCCATTTCCAAGGAATGGGATGGGGACTACCCAAGGGATCAAATTCTGCTATTTGGGATTCATCCAGTTCTTCCACAGCCGGACTTTCTGGAGTAAAGATGTATTTTGATGGTATGGGGGTTGTTCTCAATGACTTTGTACTCAGCACCTGATTTGGCCATTGGCCATTTAACTTCTGAGTAGTTTTGAATTTTTGCGCTAAATTCTTACTCGCAGATGTTCCTGGTATTGGTGCTAATTCCACTCTTGCTAATGGATTCTCCGCATCAACATCACCCCTAGAGAGAAAATCACTGGCTACCAACGACCCTGTTTCATTGGTTTGTAATCTTGATGGTTCCCGAATAGCAGCCATTAACAATGGAATGGAATCAGATTTGTTAATGAAGCGAGTTATGGGAGATGTTGTAATTAATTCAACTAAATAAGGTTCATTCATAGTAGCCACTGCCGAGGGCGCATCAGCAATTTTTGTGACTAATTTTGCTTGTTTTGCTGAAGAGGTGCTACCAGAAGCCGCAACTAATGGTGTTATCAGCATGACAACAAAAAAATACTTGAAAAATGGTTGGAGGTGGGACCATCCTGACAGCAGTAAGAGTTTGAGCATAGATTAGACTCTCTAGGGAGGGCGGGTGCTGTGTGAAGAGCAATGCCAAGGTAGCAACGGAGCAAGTGATAATTACAGGTATAACAGCAAAGTTACAGGTTTAACGAATAAAACCGGATATTTTGTTCAAACTTTGCAGAATTTCACAAAAACCTTAGTGTCATTTTTTATACCTTATGGTTGACAAGTAGTGTTTTTGTAGGAAGTCTGCTATTCAGACTCTGATGCAATTTCACTGAAAGTGATTGCATGAAAATATACTCTTACCACTGCCTACAGCAATCAACTACTACATCAGATGGCTGATGTGAGTTAAAGATAAAACAAGTATGATGTCAGTTGAACTTACTGACAGTACAGAGTCTAGTAACTAATCTGTTGACATTAGCTAACGCTAATGCTGGTTCCCCTATTTATTCCTGCTACAACAGAGCTTAACCCAATAACGGCAGGAGCGAGGCGTTACTCTAAATAAATGGGAAAGATAACTTACAAACCATGATACAAAAAAATACTCTGAGTATCTACCCCAATATTAAAAGTAATATCTCAATTTCAACTAATCATGCGATCGCAATTTAGGTGAAAAAACACAGCATCAATTGATCACATACATTTACTGTATAAACCTAACAAGCATCGTTATGAAACATAGCTGATTAGGATTACTAGTAATTTATACAGTTACTATCAGCTTATTAGCTTCTTAATCAGTTGTATAAGTTAATTAGCCAAAAGTAATCTTGACCAACATAGAACCACATTAGCATCAAAGAAAATTATTCTCCACTAAATTCTAGAAAAATTTTGGTGATCTAGATCATAGACTAACAACTAAAATAGTTGAGCAGATTTATCCCGTACGACCTATTTAGTCTTGACTACCGAAGATATAAGTAGGCAAAAATCGCATAAAATTATTTAAATTGGTTTATCCTCAGAACCTTAATGTTAAATATGTCTGCTTAAAGACATTTATAATCAGTCAAACTACGCAAACAGTAATCATTAATGAAAGTAGTATTTTTTGGAACACCTCACTTCGCCGTTCCTACCCTAGAAAAGTTACTAAATCAACCAGAAATTGAGGTATTGGCAGTTGTTAGCCAACCTGATAAACGTCGGGAAAGGGGCAATAAACTGATTCCTTCCGCAGTAAAAACCGTTGCAATTAACCATAACTTACCTGTATGGCAACCACAAAGAATTAAAAAAGATCCTGAAACTTTAAGTCAACTGCAACACTGTCAGGCTGATGTATTTGTAGTTGTGGCCTATGGACAAATTTTATCCCCAGAGATATTGGCTATGCCCAGGTTGGGTTGCATCAATGTTCATGGTTCCATTTTACCCCAGTATCGTGGTGCTGCACCAATTCAGTGGTGTCTGCATAACGGGGAAAAAACAACGGGGATCACTACTATGTTAATGGATGCAGGGATGGATACGGGTGCAATGCTGTTGAAAGCAACTACACCAATTACACTCCTAGATAATGCCCATGATTTAGCCCAGAGGCTATCTGTTATGGGTGGAGATTTATTACTAGAAACTCTCTGGAAGTTAGAAAGCCAGGAAATTCAACCTCTTCCCCAAGATGATGGCTTGGCGACTTATGCACCTTTGATCCAAAAGCCAAACTACAGTTTAGATTGGTCAAAAAGTGCGATGGAATTACACAACCAAATCAGAGGCTTTTATCCCAACTGCACAGCCACCTTTCGCAATCAAGGTCTAAAAATCATCGCTTCCCTTCCCGTTGGTGACGCTTACGCTGATGATCCCACACCCGAATTAGCGGAAATTTACCAAAAATTACCTGATTTATCCGTTATCTCTGGTAGTCCCGGAGAAGTGGTAAGCATTGCCAAGGGCGTTGGTGCTATTACTCAAACTGGGTCAGGTTTACTACTTTTGCGAGAGGTTCAGTTAGCCGGAAAACGTCCTCAGTCGGGATGGGATTTTGTGAATGGTAATCGTTTGACAGTGGGAGAGGTGTTGGGTAATGGGTAGCTGAGGAGAAAAACAGATTCCCTAAACTGCTAACTTTTCATAGAAACGGCAAGACTCACAAGGGCCTTCTGGGTTGACAGCACAGCGCATAATTTCTGATTGTGCATTATAACTACAGGTAGCATCACCAATTACCCAACGTCCTTGGACTAAGGTTTTCTCTGTTGGTCTTTTGGCTGACTGTACGTAAAGAGCGATATTCCGCAGGTGGTAACGTCCGGATTTAAATTGGTATCTGTGGCGGCGTTCTAACACTGCATAGGTTTTGCCTTCAAAATCAACATAGTTTCCTGGTTGGGGTGTCCAGTCGAGTTGGACTTTTCCCAATGACTGCTGGGGATGTGTGAGAATCACCTCTGTAGCTAACGAGTCTGGCTGCATAAATTTTTGTTACGTGGTTTACATTAATTATAAATACAATGGTAAAGACCTTTGGTAAAGAGGAATGTAGTGACCTTACCAAGGATAATTTCTGTATTTGGTTAAATCCCCATTGGTTGATTGCAAGTTATGGAAAAATTTTTCCCACTTTTTGACAATATATAAAATCCAGGCGATCGCCTTTTATTGAGCCAAATATTTTGTGATAAATTCCGGCATTTTACTATTGTATAGTTAGCAAACAATAATTATTATAGAAAAGTTCAAGGATTACGAAATTTGTGTTAACTTTTACTTCATATATCTTTACAAATAGTAGAGATGTGTGAAAGTGGTTAGACGGGTAACTAGCTGTAATATCCTTGATATACAAAGAATACAGAGCTTTGCCAAATTCTAATTCCTGGCAGTTCCTATTAAATTGTTTGAAGTTATGTAGCCTTTTGATTACGAACTATAAGTTACTGCTGTAAACTGTGTTTTGATAACTGCAAGCCGCAGATTCGTGATTTATAGTCATGAGTTAAGCGCGACCTATTTCTATGTTGAGAATAGTATATGGTTGCGTGTTATGGTAAAGTTATTTCGATAGTCGCTGTCGGTACTACAGAGACTTAAAACGCCTATAAAGAATCTATAAGACCAGAAGCAATTCAGGCAAGATTCAATCATGTAGGAATCGCGTGACTGTTTTAGTCCTGCGAGGTTCAAATATGATTCTTTCGCAGAGAAGAACACCTGGAAAGGAGCCTTTTTTCAATGTCTCATACCGTTAAAATTTACGATACCTGCATTGGCTGCACCCAGTGCGTCCGCGCTTGCCCTACAGACGTGTTGGAAATGGTTCCCTGGGATGGCTGTAAAGCTGCTCAAGTGGCATCTTCACCCCGCACCGAAGACTGTGTAGGCTGTAAGCGTTGTGAAACTGCTTGCCCAACTGACTTTTTGAGCATCCGAGTTTATCTAGGTGCTGAAACAACTCGCAGTATGGGTCTAGCTTATTAGGGAATTTACCGTAAATTCCTAATCTGGTTCACGATTCGGTGTTTCCAGAACAAGCTGCTTTTGCCTAGTGGGGTGGGTTATGCTCACCCTACTATATTTTTAGCTTATAAAAAATTATAAATACTTGGTAGCATAGGGAGCAATTGGCTCTTTTTTTTTGGGAGTAAATGCCGTTTGTCTATCTGGGAGTAGACTGGATAAATTATATTGAAATTCAGAGTGGTGTCAGTTATGTGTGGAATCGTTGGGTATATCGGCACTCAAGGGGCAACAGATATCTTACTAGCTGGCTTAGAAAAACTGGAGTATCGCGGGTATGATTCTGCCGGGATAGCTACAGTCTGGGAAGGTGAAGTTAACTGTGTCCGTGCCAAAGGTAAACTACATAACTTACGTTCTAAACTGGAAAAAATTGCAAATCCGGCTCAAATTGGTATTGGTCACACTCGCTGGGCTACTCATGGTAAGCCGGAAGAACACAACGCCCATCCTCATTTAGATATGGCTATGCGGGTGGCGGTGGTGCAAAATGGTATTGTGGAAAATTACCGGGAGTTGCGAGAGGAACTTAAACACAAAGGACACCTGTTTGTTTCGGAAACTGACACAGAAGTTATTCCTCATTTGATAGCTGAACTTTTAAAACATCCTCCAGCGCCCCACTTACCTACTTCTCCATCTCCACTTTTAGACGCAATACGCCAAGCTGTTAACCATCTTAAAGGAGCGTTTGCGATCGCAGTTATTTCTGCTGACTACCCAGATGAATTAATTGTTGTTCGTCAACAAGCACCCTTAGTCATTGGCTTTGGTCAAGGTGAGTTCTTTTGCGCCTCAGACACTCCAGCAATTGTGGCTCATACCCGTGCCGTTTTACCCTTGGAAAATGGCGAAATTGCTCGTCTGACTCCCTTGGGTGTGGAAGTTTATAACTTTGCAGGGGAGCGGTTAAAAAAACAGCCCCGGATGCTGAATTTGAGTCCCACAATGGTAGAAAAACAGGGATTCAAACACTTCATGCTCAAAGAAATTTATGAGCAACCAGGAGTAGTTCGAGCCAGTTTAGCAGCTTACTTTGAGACTAATGGTAATTTAGCTGAGTCAGGTTCACCCATTAAGCTGGATTTACCTAGTGAATTTTACGCAGATTTAGAACAAATTAATATAGTAGCTTGTGGTACGAGTTGGCACGCCGCATTACTGGGAAAATATTTAATTGAACAACTAGCAGGCATTTCCACTCAAGTACATTATGCTTCTGAGTATCGCTATGCACCTTCACCCTTAACAGCAAATACATTAGTTATTGGTGTTACCCAATCGGGAGAAACTGCTGATACTTTAGCCGCTTTAGGGATGGAAAAAGAACGTCGTCAGGGAAAAGAAACTAAATATCAAGCCCGACTTTTAGGGATTACCAATCGCCCAGAAAGCAGCTTAGGGTTGATGGTTCCCCATATTATTAACACTTTAGCAGGAATTGAAATTGGGGTAGCAGCAACGAAAACTTTTATCGCCCAATTGATGGCGTTTTACGCTTTGGCTTTGGATTTAGCCGCCCGTCGTCAAACAGTTTCCCCAGAAAGATTAGTAGAGATTATTCAAGCATTACAACAAATTCCGCAACAAATTGAGGCGACTTTGCAAAGTCAGGAAAGTTTAACTGAACACTTAGCCCATGAATTTGCAGATACAACAGATTTTATCTTTTTAGGTAGGGGGATCAATTTTCCCATTGCTTTAGAAGGGGCTTTAAAATTAAAGGAAATCAGCTATATTCACGCTGAAGGTTATCCGGCTGGGGAGATGAAACATGGCCCCATTGCTTTGTTAGATGCTAAGGTTCCGGTAGTGGCGATCGCAGTTCCTGGTAATGTGTATGAAAAGGTGCTTTCTAATGCCCAAGAAGCCAAAGCCAGAGATTCCCGCTTAATTGGTGTGACTCCCAGCAATGATGGCGAAGCTGCGGAAATCTTTAATGATTTGCTCCCAGTTTCCGACGTGGATGAATTACTCTCACCGCTTCTCACAGTGATTCCTTTGCAACTCTTGGCTTATCATATTGCAGCGCGTCGCGGTTTGGATGTTGACCAGCCCCGGAATTTAGCAAAATCTGTCACAGTTGAATAATCTTATACTACTGTTTCCTAAGCATTTGTAGACGAATAAAAAAGTCGTACAATAGACTCATCCGCGAATCATAAATGCCTACCAGGAGAGAGTGACAAGGAAT
>NZ_CAWUOL010000134.1:0-9170 GCF_963923915.1 Nodularia chucula CCY0103
ACCATATTTTGGGTTATTTTTATCACCTCTTTCTTAACATTCAACACTTCTGATCCGGTATCTTTGCTTGTTATTTATGTTCTACAAACCACAAACATAAGTATGATGCCATAATTCAGCAATACGGAGATAAAAAAGTTTCTATGCTGGATACACTCGATTTAACACTTTCTTTAGATAAATCCACCTATAAGTCAGAAATTGACAGGCTGATGCATCAACTACGGGAATTACAAAATGCCTGTTGGGATAAAAAGTTACCTGTAATTGTGGTCTTGGAAGGATGGGCTGCTTCTGGTAAGGGGGCGCTGGTGAAGCAAATGGTTTCTTACATGGACCCGCGCGGATTTAAAGTGCATCCGATTTGGCCACCGAGTGAAGTAGAACGCAAATATCCCTTTTTGTGGAGATTTTGGGAAAAACTACCCGCCCAAGGTAGTATCAGCTTTTTCTATCACAGTTGGTATACTCATGTTTTAGAAGAGCGCTTATTTGAGCGAGTCGGAACTGACCAAGTTCCCCCGGTGATGAAATTAATGGGGCAAATTAACGCCTTTGAGCGCCAAATGGTGGATGATGGAGCTGCGATCGCAAAATTTTGGTTACATCTGAGTCGTAAAGAATTGAAAAGTCGCTTAAAAGACTACGCCAAAGATGAGTTAACCGCTTGGCGGGTGCGAGAGGAAGACTGGAAGCAAGCCAAACATTATGACCGCTACGCCACCTTTGCAGAAGAGATGCTGGTACAAACTAGTACCGGGGTTGCGCCTTGGACTTTAATTGAGGCTGACTCGGAACGCTGGGCTCAGGTGAAGGTATTAACCCACTTGGCTGGTACTTTGACTGCGGCTTTAGATAGGCTGAAAATTCAGCTACCTGCTCCCGCTTTACCGCCACAGACGGAATTAGAAACTACAGAATCAGACTTACTTGCACAAGTTGATTTGAGTGTGAATCTTTCCGAAACCGAATACGAAGCGCAATTAGCTAAGGAACAGGTAAAATTACGCAAGTTGCAATTAAGCATCCACCAGCATGAAATTCCTGTACTGGTGATGTTTGAGGGTTGGGATGCAGCAGGTAAAGGCGGAGCCATTAAGCGACTAACTGATATTCTTGATCCTCGCAGTTACTTTGTTCATCCCTTTGCTGCACCTACAGATGAAGAAAAAGTTCATCATTACCTCTGGCGTTTTTGGCGAAGATTACCCACTGCGGGGAAAATTGGCATTTTTGACCGTTCTTGGTATGGAAGGGTGTTAGTGGAGCGTGTGGAGGGGTTTGCTTCGGAAATTGAGTGGCGCAGAGCTTACCGAGAAATTAATGAGTTTGAGGCGCAGTTAACCAGTGCAGGTTATGTTTTAGTCAAGTTTTGGCTACACATTAGCCCAGAGGAACAATTTCAGCGCTTTAAATCTCGCCAAAATGACCCTTTTAAGCAGTACAAGCTGACTGACGAAGACTGGCGGAATCGGGAAAAGTGGAATGATTACAATGTCGCCGTAAATCAGGCAATTCAGCGTACTAGCACCGCTACAGCTCCTTGGACAATTGTTGCTGCTAATGACAAGTATTATGCCAGGGTGAAGGTGATTGAAACTGTTGTGGCTGCTATTGAGGCGGAATTAAAACGCCGTAAGTCCAGTTAGTAGCTAAGGTTGGGGATTGGGGATTGGGGACTGGGGATTGGGGATTGGGGACTGGGGATTGGGGACTGGGGATTGGGGATTGGGAAATACTTGTTGTATAAATTAGTCAATATTAATTAATTTAAAAGAATTAAATTGGTGTTATAAAATACTCAATATGATCCTAAAGAAATTAATGATAATATATGTATCGTATATAGGTTTAACCTGAAAAATTTAGTTAGGATTTGAATCTAAAGGCACTAAAGGATTAGTATTTTTTGAGACATAAATTATTCGTGATTATATTTGCTGGGGCTACTTGCATGAGGTAATAAAAGTAGCAATGAGAAAAATATTATTCTTTACATAGTTGCAAATCGAAACGGTGAATTTTATAGTTAGGGAAAAAAATTCACTCACCGGGTCTAAAATGTAGCGAAGAGTATTGACAATCTAGAAATAATCGCATAACAAGGTGGCAGAACATAAAAAAAATGTCTTAGCTCACCCCTTGCCACAAGACTCAGTAAAGCTGTTAAGAAAAAATCAGGTAATTAAGATAAATCATGCCACAAAATATTGACCACAAAGCTCCTAGTTCAGCAACTCCAGCAATCGCTTACAAGGCACGTCTAAATTCTTGGGCGATCGCTCGTTTACTTCCTGATGCACAACGGGAAATTGTGGCTCGCTTTCGTAGTCGTTCTGATGCTGAGGGTTATATGCAGCACTTAAGTCAGACAAAATCTGATGCGGCTTTTACAGTAGTTTTTGATTGCCAACGGGAAGAAGTGGTAATTTAAAGTTATGACTGAGGCGATCGCATTCTCAGGGTAATTAATTAAGCGATCGCCTTTTTTAACAAAACATTTTCAGCAATTAACGGGATTCAGTTCCCTGATTGGGGCTACCAGCAACTGTATCTTCTCCTGCTGCTTCAGGTGTAGCACTAGGTTTAGCATCACTTTCAGCCGCATTACCAGTCTTACGGATTTCTGGATCAATCGGTGTTTGATAGCCACCAGAAGACCTGGGAGTAGTTTCTTGAGCATCAGATTTTTGTTTTTTATCTTTCGCCATTACGACACTCCGATCATTTAAGATACACATTATTTTAAGCAAATAAAAAGTATAAATTTATCTATCTACAATCTAGTAATGGTGGATTTCTTCCTCTATCAAAAGGATTGTTCATTACTACCTAAAACAGCTTTTCAGGTAAATTAAGTATTTAAAATGTGGCGATCGCGATCATAGTTGCAAACCCCTTGATATTGTGAACTACTACATTTACTTACATGGTTTCGCTTCCAGCCCCAAATCTGCAAAAGCGCAGGAAATCAGCAATCGCTTTAGCCAAATGCAGATCAAGCTAAACATCCCTGATTTGAATGCTGGGGATTTTTCCCAACTAACCATCACCCGCCAGCTAACTCAAGTTGCAGCCACATTTCCCGATAATTCTACCCCCATCACCCTGATTGGTTCCAGTTTAGGGGGTTTAACATCTGCCTACTTAGCACAGCAATCGCCACAAGTAAAAAGGCTGATTTTGCTAGCACCAGCTTTTGGGTTTCTATCCCACTGGCTACCCACCCTGGGAAAGGAAAAAATCCAGCGTTGGCAACAAGAACAATATCTCATGGTTCATCACTACGGTCAAAAGCGATCGCTACCTTTAAACTACAATTTTGTTACAGATGCCGCTCAGTATACCGAAACAATATTACAACGCCCCATCCCCACACTCATACTGCATGGTAAGCACGACGAAGTAATTCCCATTGCAGCCAGTCGGGAATTTGCGCGAACTCGCCCTTGGGTAGAATTACAAGAACTCGAAAGCGATCACGCCCTCGCAAATGTCATGGTAGAAATTTGGCAAGCAATTTACCGATTCTGCCAGTTACCTTAAAATATGATCTTCTTCCTCAAATAAACTACCTGAGTCATTTGTTTCTTGTCTTTGAACAATTACTAATGACTAATGACTAAAATTATGCTGAAATTTATCCGGTCAGACTTAGCCAAATTCACCGCTTATAAACCCCATCCCAGTAGTGACACAGCCGCAGGAGTTCCCATGCAGTTGGATCGGCTGGATACCAACGAAAGCCCTGATGATTTACCTCCAGAGTTAAAACAAAAGCTGGCTGAAATATATCAGCAGCTAATTGAAACCAATCGTTATCCTGACGGTGGACACCAGACACTCAAAGAGGCGATCGCCCAATACGTGAATCAATCAGCCTCCCTGACATCCTCTGTATTTACTGCTGACCATATTTCTGTAGGTAATGGTTCAGATGAACTAATCCGCTCATTATTAATCGCCACCTGCTTGGGAGGAGAAGGCTCAATTTTAGTCGCCAATCCCACCTTCTCCATGTATGGAATTTTAGCCAAAACATTAGGGATTCCCGTTGTCACAGTCGATAGAAATCCCGATAACTTTGAAATTGACTTAAAAGCTGCCCAATCTGCCATCGAACAATCTCAAAATCCCCCAATTCGGGTAGTTTTTATCGTACATCCCAATTCCCCCACTGGGAACTGTTTAACTGCGGCAGAAATATCATGGTTAAAAAGTTTGGGTGAACATATTTTGGTAGTAATTGATGAAGCCTACTTTGAATTTAGTCAAACTACCTTAGTTAGTGAAATAGCACAGCGTTCTAATTGGGTAATTCTACGCACTTTTTCTAAAGCCTTCCGGTTAGCAGCCATGCGTGTTGGTTATTGTATAGCTCATCCAGATGCGATCGCCATCCTAGAAAAAGTCCGTTTACCTTATAACCTTCCGAGCTTCTCCATTGCTGCGGGCTTAATTGCTATGGAAAATAGCCAACTCTTACTGCAATCAATATCACAAACATTAGATCAAAGAAACAAACTCATAGAAATCTTATCCCAAAATCCTGCCTTACAAATCACAAAAAGTGATGCTAACTTTATTTTCCTCCGACTCATAGCAAATAACCCAAACACAAAAACCCTACACCAAAAACTCAAAGCCTCTGGTACTCTCGTCCGCGAAATTAGCGGCGGATTGCGAATTACTATCGGCACACCCGAAGAAAATACCCATACCTGCAATAGAATACAAGCGGCATTAGCAAATTTAGAATTACAGCAATTTGCCAGTAAATGAACTAGAAATCTGCCGATTATCTAAATAACCTCGTCCCCAAGGGTAGGGAGTCTGTCCCAGGGTTGAACTGCTCAGTACAAGTCTTCCCCACCCCTCTAGAGCAAAATCAGATAAAATGTGCAGTGAAACATTGAATTAATAATTAGGGTTTGCGGAAAAAGTCTTCTAGTGGGGGTAGGGAACAGGGAACAGGGAACAGTTTAAGCTATCTGAGTATCTTTAATTTCCTGTATCCGACAAGAAAAAATGCAAGTATTTTGAGACACCATAAGCTAAAACCTTGCACTTTTTTGTGATAAAAATCCGCCAAAACCTTATTAATAAAGGGTTTTATCTTTATTCAACAAGCCCTAATTAAACTTGCCATCCAACTTATTACCCAAACGTCTGACTGTTCCTACCGTTTGTGGCAACACCCCTACTAAAAGGGCAAATACAATATCCGGCATTTGATCCACCATTAACAGTGGAAAGTATTGTTCAAATTGATCTAAAATTTTCTGCACTCGCTGCTGAGGTAGTGGGTGTTCTGTAATTTGCTTAATTAACCTAATCCACTGTCGTCTAATTAAGTAAGCCTTCTGACGCTCCTCATAAGATTCAGCCGTTAGTAAAGACAAATTACCTATAGTCAATACCCGTTCACAATCAAGATCATAATTTCCGCCCACAGCTGCACCCGGCCCCGCAAATTCTGCATGATAGCGTTTAAAGAGTATCAAACCATTGCGCTGACGACTATTAACAACGAAAACCTTTCCACTATGCAGCAGTGTGAGGATATCCGAAGCGTATGACTGCTCAGTTCCATCTGTCATCACAAGATGGTCTAGCAGAAGAATGTCAGGGTAGTAAGTTGATACCATAGCAGCTTGATAGCGTCGGTAGCTTTCGCTATCCATGTTTTCTCTAACTTGCAGATAAGTTGCTAGTGTTATGTATTTCTAGCAGAAAATTGGGTAAAATCAAATTAGAATTTTAAACTTTTTTGAAATCTTCTTAATCACCAAAACTTATTAGTTTATGCAAAGAAGATAGAAAAAACAATTTGATTACTAAATACTCAACCATATTTTATGAGATTTAGGTGATTGTTTGTCCGACAACCAGCTATTTTTTTTAAAGATTTTATAAAGATAAATTAATAAATACAAAGATCCTATGAGGGGTCAAATATTCCTTCACCCCATTTATTTGTAAAACTGTGCTAAATTCCTTCTTTATTTGCATACTTTTATTCTGGCATAAGTAAAGAATTTTGACCCAATTACAGCGATTTCCAATTATATAAAGTACATCTTAGCCCCCTCATCGCTTGCCGGGAGGGTGTTGGGGGTGGGGTTCTTGTACCTCATAACACCGGGAAGTGCTGTATAGGAATCCCCCGGAAGAATATTAGCGGATGGAAATTTTGTCCGCCGTCCCATACCTTAAAATTACATATATTCTCAAACTTTTTCGACAATTTAATCAACTTCAATGCCTAGATGTTTCTGCAACAATATTTGTCGGGCGGGTCTAAAGAAAAATTTATTCCAGTTAGATTCTAATTTATATACCTCATATCCCAACTTTAAATAAAGTTGCCGCGCCTGATCGTTATTTTCCAACACATGGAGGTACAACTCTTCAAATCCCCACTCCTGAGAAAATTTTTCGCAGCTAGTCAGCAACTTTGAAGCCACGCCATGTCTACGGTATTTGGGGTGAACAGCTAAATTAGACAGATAAGGAAAACTCCTACCCGTTGCTACCCAAGAATCATTGAAACGTACACCCAATTCCACAGTTCCCACTAAAGTAGGATTTAAAGCAGCAGTAGTGTCAATAGCAACCAAACAAACATGATGGGGCGCAGGAGACGACAACCGATGTTTCAGGTCTTCGTAAATACCCAAACGTAGCAGAGGAAAAGCCCAACCCCAGAAACCATCATGTGCGTGAAAGCTTTCGGCAATAATTTGGGAAATACCAGCCAAATCATCAGGTGTCGCCGCACGAATTTGGAATCGCCAAGAAGCTGGTTCGGCGGCGGATATGACAGGCTTTTGGTAGTAGTGATCAAAAAACCAGGATGTCAAGGCTAGTTTAGTATTGATTTAATTAAACGAAAAGTTACTCAAATACCCTAAAACACTCTACAATTTCTGTGAAAATGCAAAATTCACTTAAATAAATGAGTTCGCATTGAAATTCTAACTCAATACTGGATATTTAACTAAATTAGCTGTAAGTTAACACCCTCCATATATCTTGCCTGTATAACTACTACTTCTCAACCCCAGGAACTGTGTTCCTCACCCATCTGAACGCAGGTGTGGTAAATCATAGACAAAATAAAAAGCCATACAACGTTATGTTGCAAGGCTTTTGGTGTAGTGTGAGGAGCTTAACTAAGTACCATCTTATGACAATGCCAAACTGGCAGAACTCCCGTAACAATTTTGGTAACGGATTTTTTTTGATTACTATTGTGAGTAGGGAGTAGGGAGTAGGGAGTGGGGAGTAGGGACATGACAAAGTTTTGAACCTCAAACTCAGTATTATGCCTTGGCTATCATTGCAATAACCTATAAACAATCCCACTAATGATTGTGGTGATAGGTAAAGTTAAAATCCAGGAAAATAAAATTTTATAAAAAACACGGTTCTTAGCTTGTTTTTCCAAAAGTCCCACACCAAAGATAGAACTAACTGAAACTTGAGTTAGAGAAATAGGAATTTCAATATAATTAGATACTATGACTAAAAATGCCGTTACTAGGTTAGCAGATAAACCCTGGCTATGGTTCATAGATGTGATTTTTTCACTCATGGTTTGGGCTATTTTTTGGGAGTTGAGTAAACCTCCTAGTCCCATAGCCATTGCCACTGTCAGCATTCCTCCCTGAATGGAAAAATAGTCAATAATTATAATCAGAGAAACAATTTTAGGTGTATCCTTAAACCCTCTAATAAAACTGATAATTCCGGTACTAATAAGGTGAGAGATATTAATTACTTTTTGATCGGGTTTCCAGTTGAATATCAAATTTATATGGCGCAGTAATTTATATGTTCCTGCGGACAAACAAATAGCGATAATAGGGTTAAATAATAATGGTAAAATAAAGGATTTCTCTAAAGCGGCAAAATTAACTTTTAGTCCAATGGCTACTAATCCAACTCCTAGTAGCGACCCTGTGATACTGTGGGTTGTAGAAATGGGGAATCCTGTAAGGGCAGCAATTAGCGCCGTTAAACCTGTGGTAATGGCTACTGCTAAATGAATTTCTGGTGCATTGACCATCTCATTGGGAAATATATTTTGAGACGTAAATTTTTCGATGAATGTCCCTGCCCAAAAAACAGCAGATACTGCACCTGCAAAAGTTGTAAAGCTTCCCCATAAAATTGCTGTTTGATAACTTGTTGTTCTGCTACCAAACAATGTTGCTACACCTTTAAAGTTGTCATTGGCTCCATTAGCATAAGCTAAAAATAGGGTAGCCAAAAATAAACTGATTATAAACATTTTTGGAGGCGTTAAAAGTTAATAGCAACTACTACCACTATAGTGCTAAGTTGACTGAATTATGATCATTTTGCTGGCTATTAAGCAGCACTATTGGCTGTACTTTGATACCATGTCAGCAGATATTCTGTCATACGATTAAATAAAGATTCTATAGCACCATGAATTGCGGGAATATAAATTTTCTTCCAGAATAAATTTTTCTAAAGAGATGGGAATTTAGGTTTGACCAAAAGCAGTGATAATGATACAATTTATTTACTCCTCATAAATAAATGTTTTTAATAAATACATGGAAACTGTTGGGTAATCCTGTTGTTAATGTACGGGAATTAGAATGGTAGCAATAGTCACTCTAACTTTGACAGAATGCATTGGGTTTAAAAGCACAGCTTAAATATTCGGGTTTAAAAGTGTAAAACAGGCAATTTTACTCAAAAATATCCCAGCTATAGCTATCACCAAAGCAGTTAGGACATGATAAGATTGCCAAACCAAGTCACAGAGGGCTGAAAAAGCTTCGGATATTGATTTTATGACTGTTGAGTTTTTCAGTAACAAAAAGCGGCTGTTTGACAGGTGGGCATCTAGCTATGATTGGCTTTTTCCTTCAGTCATTTATCAAGCCATTCACAAGCGGTTGCTGGAGTATGTGGATTTAGCTGAAGACTCCAACATACTTGACATGGGTTGTGGTACAGGGAGACTATTTCAGCGCTTAGGAAGTGAATTTCCTGATGTTCGTGGTACTGGGTTAGATTTATCTCCTCAAATGCTGCACAAAGCAAGAGTGAGCGATCGCCACCATCCCCGGTTCATATATATTGAATCCCCAATTGCAAGTAAAAAAAAAGAGGTGCGATCGCACCTCCCA
>NZ_CAWUOL010000135.1:0-9077 GCF_963923915.1 Nodularia chucula CCY0103
AACTACTATACCTGAATATGTAAAGTTTTGTAACGAGATTCAACATTTCTGCTTTTTTATATATAGCAACCGCCAAGTAGGTTAGGACATCAACGGATAATAAAATTGAGACACCATTCGGATGTTAACCCAGTATTCAGTCCCCAGTCCCCAGTCCCCAATCCCCAATCCCCAATCCCCAATCCCCAGCTATGAACTTTATTTTTGATTAAGTCTTGATGTAAAAATACCGTGTCTGGGACTAAACAGTAATGCTAAGAGAAATATACCTGATGCTACTAATACAATGGCGGGACCAGAGGGTAAATTATAATAGTAGCTGAGGTACATTCCACTAATACTAGAAGTTACCCCAATCAACGCTCCTAAAATCATGACTTGATGAAGGCGTTTGACTAATAGATAAGCGGTTGCGCCTGGTGTAATTAACAGTGCTAATACTAAAATTACACCGACAGTTTTCATGCTGGCAACTATTGTTAAGGAAATTAGCACCATTAACCCGAAGTTAAGCCGATTGACTGGTAAACCTGCGGCTTGTGCGCCTAATGGATCAAAGGTGTAAAATAAAAGTTCTTTGTATAATAAAAATATGATGATTAATACTATAGCAGCAATGATGGCGGTGTCTCGCACTTCGTCAGATGTTACCCCAAGAATGTTACCAAAAAGAAAGTGACTCAGATCAATTTTTTGGTCTTTTTGAATAATAGTAATTAAGGTGATTCCCAGGGCGAAAAATGCCGAAAGAACTATACCCATTGCAGCATCTTCTTTAATAGGCGATCGCGTTTGAATCCAGGCGATCGCCATTGTACTCACAACCCCAGCTATAAATGCACCAATATAGATATTTCCTCCCAGCATAAAGGCGATCGCTAGTCCTGGTAATACAGAATGACTAATCGCATCACCCAGTAATGCTAATCTTTGTACCATCAAGTAACTACCCACCACCGCACACAGCAAACCGACTATAATGGCTATGACGAGCGATCGCTGCATAAAACTGTATTGCAATGGCTCAATTAATGCTTGTAGCATAAGTATTTATCCGATTTGCAGACATAGAAACCATTTAAGCGGCGTTATCAAAGTACATGACTTGACCATTATATGCACGATAGAGATTTTGCTTTGTCAAAACTTGCTCACGGATACCTGTAGCGATTAATTCCCGATTGAGTAAAATTAAATCATCAAAGTGGGTGATAGATTCCCCTAAATCGTGGTTAACTACCAAAACAATTTTACCAGCCGCCGCCAGTTCCTGAAACACTGCAAAAATTACAGCTTGGGTTTTTTGATCAATACCTACAAATGGTTCATCAAAACAGTATATATCTGCTTGCTGTGCCAAAGCACGAGCTAAAAATACCCTTTGTTGCTGTCCCCCTGATAATTCTCCAATGGGGCGATCGCAATAGTCAAACATTTCCACCCGTTTCAAAGCATTTTTAGTTTCCTGGCGACTCACAGCCGAAAAACTACGTAACCAACCAGTCTTTTTTACCCTTCCCATCATCGCCACATCCCAAACTGTCGCCGGGTAAGTCCAGTCAATTTGGCTACGCTGGGGAATATATGCCACTTTCTCTAATTGCTGCTTTAAAGGTTTCTCTTGATACAACACTGTACCACTACTGAGAGGAACTAACCCCAACATGGCTTTCATTAACGTACTTTTTCCCGCGCCATTGGGGCCAAAAATTCCCGTTATCCTCCCTGGTTTGACCACACAGTTAACCTCTGTTAAAGCTGCTGTTGACCGATAATGCACCCCGACATGGGCAATATTAATACTTGCAGTAGTCGGTGTGAAAGTTTCTGGCATGGTGTAGACAGCATTTAAGGGCAGGTTAACAGCTCTCATTTTGAAGAATCCCAGGAAAAATGAAAAGAATATGAGAATAGTGTAACTTAAATATGAGAACAATATGAGAACAAGTGTAACAAGTCCATGAAAGCAATTACTCAGTCAAAAGCTAGATCCTGCTGGTTACTGGGAGTATTGTTAGGAATTTCCCTGGGAGGGTGTAACCAAGTAGACTCTAACCCCATCGCTACCGAGGAAAATACTCAGCCACGAGTAGTTGCAACTAGCACCATTATTACTGATTTAGCAGAGAAAGTTGGGGGAGAGGAAATTCAGTTAACTGGGATTCTGCAACCAGGAGTTGATCCTCATGTCTATGAACCCACACCAGCAGATAGTCAGGTTTTAGAAACAGCCGATTTAATTTTGTATAACGGCTACAACTTAGAACCAGCACTAATTAATTTAATGAATGCGGCGGGAGAGAAGGCGCGCAAAGTAGCCGTGGGGGAAGTTGTCAAACCTCTACAGTTAGATGGATATGAAGGAAAAGTTGTCCCAGATCCTCATGTTTGGGGAAGTGCAGAAAATGCGATCGCTATGGTAAATTTAATCCGCTATGAATTGATAGAATTATCCCCCGCAGAGGCAGAAATTTTTACGCAAAGAGCCGCAAAATTAACCAATGAATTACAGCAGTTACATAACTGGATTAATCAACAGATACAAACCATTCCCCCAGACAAACGCCAACTAGTCACCACCCATGATGCCTTTCAATATTATGCTCAAACCTATGGCATTGCGATCGCCGGCACACTCATTGGTCTTAGCACAGAAGAACAACCCAGCGCCCAAACAGTCACCCGTTTAGTAGAAGCCATCAAAAAAACCCAAGTCCCCGCAATTTTTGCCGAAACCACAATTAACCCCGCATTAATTACCACCGTAGCCCAAGAAGCCAGCGTAAAATTAGCCCCACGACAACTATACTCTGATTCCATTGGCGCAAAAGGTAGCGAAGCCGATTCCTACATCAACATGATGGTAGCCAACACCCGCACCATAGTAGAAGCATTAGGTGGTAACTATACATCCTTTCAACCCACAAATTAATCCTTAACGGAAACTCATGCGGAGATGGAATTGGCAGTTTTCCTCACCAAAAAGTATTCAATCGTTAACGAAATTAGGCATAATTTAACTATTCATAGGGGGATAAAACATCACAACCAACAACCCATCATGACTCAACCAATCGAAATCCGTAACCCCCGAACAGGAAAATTTGACTATGTAATTCTTCCTCCTCCCCCAAGGCTGCTAGTACACCAATGTAACCGCGCCCGGAGAGCGCAAATTCACTGGAAACAGATAGGTTTAGCCGCCAGAATTGACGCATTACAGCAATGGAAACAAGCCATCATCTATGAGCGGGAACAGCTAACACAGGCTTTAGTCACCGATACAGGTAGATTATCAACCTCAGTATTAGAAATCGACACCTTCCTGTCTACCATTAACCGTTGGTGTAGATTAGCACCAGAAATACTGCAAACCTTAGCCAAAAATACAGCCACACCATTCATTAGCCTGCAACAAACATCAGTACCTTACCCCCTAGTAGGAGTAATTAGCCCCTGGAATTTTCCCCTACTACTCTCTACAATTGATACTATTCCCGCATTATTAGCAGGTTGTGCCGTCATCGTCAAACCCAGTGAAATCGCCCCCCGCTTCGTCGCCCCACTGATGACAGCCCTCAACACTGTCCCAGACTTGCGTGATGTCTTAAGTTTCCTTGAGGGAGCAGGTGAAACAGGTGCTACCCTCATAGAAAATGTAGATTTGATCTGTTTTACAGGTAGTGTCGCCACAGGTAGAAAAGTTGCAGAAGCCGCAGCTAAACGGTTTATACCCGCCTTTTTAGAACTAGGGGGAAAAGACCCAGCCATTGTTTTAGAATCAGCCGACATAGAATTAGCCACCTCAGCCATATTATGGGGTGCAGTCGTTAATAGCGGACAATCATGTCTTTCCATAGAGCGAATTTACGTCGCCGAATCCATATTTGAAGAGTTTTATCATCAACTAGTAGTCAAAGCCCATAGTTTAGAATTAGCCCATCCCCAACTTGACAGTGGAGAAATTGGCCCCATTATTGCCGAAAAACAAGCCGCAATTATTCACGACCATCTTCTAGATGCAGTGGAAAAAGGCGCATTAATTCATTGTGGCGGTAAAGTAGAAGAAATTGACGGCGGTTGGTGGTGTCGTCCCACAGTCATTACCCAAGTCAACCACTCCATGAAAATCATGACCGAAGAGACATTTGGCCCCATCATGCCAGTCATGGCCTTTCCCACCATTGAAGAAGGGATATACTTAGCAAATGACTCCATATATGGACTCAGTGCGGCCGTATTTGCTGAAACAGAAGCAGAAGCCTTAACAGTAGCCGAACACATCGATGCAGGCGCTATCAGTATCAATGATGCCGCTTTAACAGCCCTCATTCATGAAGGAGAAAAAAATTCCTTTAAATTCTCCGGTATGGGTGGTTCACGCATGGGGCCAGCATCAATCAAACGCTTCCTGCGAAAAAAAGCATATTTGATTAAAACTGACATAAATAGAGACCCTTGGTGGTTTAATAACCAGTGAAACCACTACAGCACTAGAAATACCCTTATACGCCATCAAACAGAAGCAAATATCATTGTGCATCAACCTCTTTTATCCTTCTCTTGGCGACGTGGGCAACTGTTCGACATTCTATATTTTCTCCTTCAGCCAACAAGCGCTATAATTTAAACTTTCAAACTTATAATTAACTAAGAAAAAACATGGCAAAAAGTGACAAAATCAACTTTTCAACACCTAGTGGATTTCCCGAATTTCTCCCCAGTGAAAAGCGCTTAGAAGTATACTTGTTAGATACCATTCGCCGAGTCTTTGAAAGCTACGGATTTACCCCCATAGAAACCCCCGCAGTGGAACGCTTAGAAGTTCTCCAAGCTAAAGGCAATCAAGGAGATAATATCATCTATGGCATTGACCCCATTCTCCCACCAAATCGCCAAGCAGAGAAAGAAAAAGCTGGAGAAACAGGTTCAGAAGCCAGAGCCTTAAAATTTGATCAAACAGTGCCTTTAGCAGCTTATATTGCCCGCCACCTGAATGAATTAACCTTTCCCTTTGCCCGTTACCAAATGGATGTAGTATTTCGGGGAGAAAGAGCCAAAGATGGGCGGTTTCGGCAGTTTCGTCAATGTGATATTGATGTCGTGGCGCGACGGGAACTGAGTTTACTTTATGATGCTCAAATGCCAGCAATTATCACCGAAATTTTTGAAGCAGTTAATATTGGTGATTTTCTAATTCGCATCAATAACCGGAAAATTCTCACAGGATTTTTTACATCTGTGGGCATTGCAGAAGATAAAATTAAAACCTGTATTAGTATAATTGATAATTTAGAAAAAATTGGCGAAGCTAAAGTTAAGCAAGCCTTAGCAGCAGAAGGAATTAATACTGAACATACTCAAAAAATTATTGATTTTATTAACATTAATGGCACAGTTGATCACGTCTTAGATAAACTCAAACATTTGGCGGAAAATCTCCCAGAAGCGGAGCAATTTAATTTAGGTGTAACCGAGTTAGCCACTGTCATTACAGGTGTGCGTAATTTGGGAGTATCTGAAAAGCGGTTTTGTATTGATTTAGCAATTGCCCGTGGTCTTGATTATTATACTGGCACAGTTTACGAAACAACCCTATTAGGACATGAAGCTTTAGGTAGTATTTGTTCTGGTGGCAGATATGAAGAATTAGTGGGAACTTTTTTAGGCGAAAAAATGCCCGGTGTGGGAATTTCCATTGGCTTAACTCGGTTAATTAGTCGCTTGTTAAAAGCTGGTATTCTCAATACTTTATCTGCGACACCAGCCCAAGTAATGGTAGTGAATATGCAAGCCGATTTAATGCCGATTTATTTACAAGTTTCTCAAAATTTGCGCCGGGCGGGAATTAATGTGATAACTAATTTTGATAAACGTCCCTTGGGGAAACAATTTCAACTGGCGGATAAACAAGGGATTCAATTTTGTGTAATTATTGGTTCTGAGGAAGCAGCAGCGCAAAAGTCATCTTTAAAGGATTTAAAATCCGGTGAGCAAATTGAAGTTACACTAGCTAACTTAGCTGAGGAAATTAAAACCAGACTGGGCTAACTACTTAAAGTTTGTAGTGAGGACTTTAGTCCTCCATAAATCTGAAAATAGAGTAAATGACTAAATATTTTTCAACTTAGAAAGCTCATCTTTTACAGCTTCAATAAAGTGTTTTTTTATATTGTTGAAGTTTTGATTTTGCTTGTAGTAAGTTGTGTATTAGATGCTAATACACAACTTACTACTTTTTTAGATTGCTCAATTACTTCTTCCGTTGCTAAAATTTCAATTTGAGAAAAGTAATTAATTATTGAATCTAACTCTTTAACACTACTAGCTTTTTCTTGTGTTGAAAACAGTATGAGCTTATTAGCTTGACTTAAAAAATCAGAATAAATCTTTTGACGAATAGTTAGATCCTCTTTTATCAGAATTAACTGCCATTCTTTAAGTTTAATACTTTTGTTGGTCAAATAACTTATAAATCCTCCTAGCAGAGTAATTAATATTCCTGCAAAAACTGGGATGCTCCCTGCATTAACTTGTGGCGACATATATAAAACCTAGATATCTCAATGCTGTAAATTAACATAGATTCGATTCTAATAGATAACATTGCAGTACAGTAGTTGTCATAAAGACTTAGTATAAATACGAGCTTATTTTCTTTTTACATGACCAAACCTATAGTTTGATGTATTTCTCCTAACTTACTATCATTGAAAATGATATCTTCAAGGTAATGAGTATGCAACAGCAGTCAGAAAAAACTTTAAAAATTGCTGAAAAAGCATTTGACCATTTTACCCAGGGTTTAGTCACAGGGGAGTGGGAAGGGTTTTTAGATATGCTTACGGAAGATTTTACTTTTTGGTTCCCTATGGGGAAGTTTCACGGTTTAAATGAGGGTAAAGACCGCGCTAGGGAATTTTTTGAATATGTATCTGCGTCTTTTAGTTCTGGACTAAATCTGACTTCTTTAGACCGTGTTACCAGTAATGAAACTACTGTGGTTTTTGAGTTTCGTGATGAGGGACTGTTGTTGAATCAGCCTTATAAAAATCGGGTAGCAGTTTCTTTTGATATCCGTAGGGATAAAATTTGTGGATATCGGGAATATTTTGGTAGTGATGGTAAATCTTTTTAAACGCTGATAAACGCTGATGAAGCCGGGATGATTTTTATCCAAATACTACTGTTCTATTTGTATATACTAGGACTCTATTTTGTAGGTGTAATCTCACGGCTCTGGCTAAGACTACTCTTTCTAAATCTTTACCTTTTCTAATTAAGTCTTCAACTTCATCGCGGTGACTGACTCTCACTACATCTTGCTCTATGATGGGACCTGCATCTAAGTCAGCAGTGGCGTAATGGGCGGTAGCACCAATAATTTTAACGCCGCGTTCAAAGGCTCGGTGATAGGGATTTGCACCAACGAAGGCTGGTAAAAATGAATGATGTATATTAATTATTTGGGGAAATTTTTCAATAAAATCTGCGCTGACTACTTGCATATATTTGGCTAAAACTACTAAGTCAATTTTGTATTTTTGCAGTAGTTCTAGTTGCTTGGCTTCTTGTTCGGCTTTATTATCTTTGGTAATGGGAATGTGATTAAAGTCTATACCAAATTGCTCTGCTACTGTCTGTAAATTAGGATGATTACTAATTATTAGGGGAATGTCTGCGGCAAATTCTTTGGCTCTTTGTCGCCAAATTAAGTCAAATAAGCAATGGTCTTGCCGACTTACCCAAATGGCAATCCGTGGTATAGTATCAGAGAAGTGTAATTCCCATTTTGCATCTAGTGGTTGGGCGATCGCATTAAATGCAGGTGCAATGACTTCTTTTGGTAAATTGAAACCTTCTAACTCCCATTCCATGCGGGTGAGAAATAAACCAGCCTCTGAGTCTGTATGCTGGTCTGCATGAATAATATTTCCACCATTAGCATAGATAAAATTGGCAAATTTGGCAACTAGTCCTCTTTGGTCGGCACAGGAAATCAGTAATGTGGCGGTGGGTTTGGTCATGTAAACTGAATTAATTTTTAATCGTTAATTGTGTCATTTTCTGGAGTTGTTTCCACCTCATTGCTGTCTTGGGGTTGTTTCCATTCTGAAATTTCCCGATTGACAGCATTAGCAAAGTCTGTAGAGACTAAGAAAACATTTATATTACCATTTTCTGGAGTTACCGCATCAGTTTTGGCGTACAAAAAACGATTGTTAAAGTCTGGTTTACCTAAAGTTAGCTGATGGTTTTGCTGATTTTTCAGGTTAATCTCAATGGTTGCTAGTGGTTCATTGAAACCAAATTGGTCTAACTCACTAACTGGAGTGGATAAAGTGCGATCGCTTTCACCTTGCACTAACAAATTGGTTAAATAAGCAACTATAGCATCATTAGCTGGTTCTTGGCTGGGAGATGTCAGCAACCACCGGGAAGTTTCCCCTTCAGTATTACGTTCTAAATTCAAGGTAATATCTGCTGTTTTAACTGTTAAAGATTGTATATCATCTTCTGTAAAGGAGAACATTTGTTGCTGTTGTTGCTGCACTTGTTCTCTCTGAGTTTTGCCTTGAATTTCATAGAAATAAACAAAGCCACTCAAACCCAAAGCCAGAAATACTAAAACTAAAGTTGTCCGTGGTAATTTCATTTTTAATTATCTCCGTCGCCACCAAATAATTGCCGCAATTACTAACCCAATTAACGGTAATATTAACAAAGATGAAAATGTTAGAAGATTCGCTTGTACAATATTCAAATTAATGCGTCGGTTGCTGGCTTCTTTGGGGCGAATGGAAAGGGGTTGTTGATCTTGTTGACTCAACCAAGTAACTGAGTTGAGAAACACATCTCCATTTAGTTGTCTATCAAATAAGCCATCGGTGGCAAATTCTGAATCTCCTATTACCACTAACCGGGATTCAATGACCGATGTTTCTGTTGTGGGTGAAGTTTCATCTGCGGGTTCAGTTTCTGCTTCCGTTGTGGGTGAAACTTCGGGAAGAGAATTAGTTTCTGTTTCTGTTGTGGGTGAAGTTTCATCTGCGGGTTCAGTTTCTGCTTCCGTTGTG
>NZ_CAWUOL010000136.1:0-9005 GCF_963923915.1 Nodularia chucula CCY0103
CCAGTCCCCAGTCCCCAGTCCCCAGTCCCCAGTCCCCAGTCCCCAGTCCCCAGTCATACTAAAAATAGCCAATTGCTAATTTTGATACAACTAGCAATTAGCTATTCTTGACTACTAAACAATGAGCAATTCCTTAAGTTAGTGCTTCAGCACCACCAACAACCTCTAACAATTCTTGAGTAATAGCGGCTTGTCTAGCTTTGTTGTAAGACAATGACAGACTTTTAATCAATTCACCGGCGTTGTCGCTGGCGTTGTTCATCGCTGTCATCCGTGCTGCTAATTCACTGGCGGCTGACTCTTGTAACGCCCGCAATAGCTGATTACTCAGATATAGGGGTAATAAAGAATCCAAAATTTGCACAGGATCTTGCTCAAAAATCATGTCACGAGGTAAAGCACGAACTTGGCTAGTCACTTTTTCTCGTTCCACTTCAAATTGACCGCCACGGGTGGTGAGGCGAAATATCTCGTCATCTGCGGCTTCTAATCCTTGAGGATCTAAAGGTAGCAGGGTTTGGATTACGGGACGAGAACTAACCAAAGATACAAATCTGGTATAGATTAATTCAATCCGATCCACACTTTCCGATAGAAATAAGGAAAGTAGTTGATCGGCAATTTCCGTTGCTTCTGCGGCGGTAGGAATTTGTTCTAAACCAGTGTATGTGCTGTCGATGGGTTGTTCCCGGCGTTGGAAATACTGAATAGCTTTACGACCTACCAGTACAAATTTGTAATTTACGCCTTCTGCTTGTAGTTCTTTGGCGCGATTTTCTGCCCGACGGATGACGTTAGTGTTGTAACCGCCACACAAACCTCTGTCGCCGGAAATTACTAGCAGTCCAACTGTTTTCACTTCCCGTTTTTTCAGTAGTGGAAGGTCTACATCTTCAAACCGGAGCCGAGTTTGTAAACCATACAGTACTTGTGCCAAGCGATCGGCAAAGGGACGGGTAGCAGTTACTTGTTCTTGGGCGCGACGCACCCTAGCAGCTGCCACTAGCCGCATGGCTTCTGTGATTTTCTTGGTGTTTTTGACCGACTGAATGCGATCGCGTATTGCTTTGAGATTGGCCATATTCTTAAGTTCTGAGTTCTTAGTCCATAGTCAGCTGGCAAAAGTCAATAGCCATTAAGTGTTTCCCAATGACTAATGACCAATGACTTAACCCTAAGTGGAGTCGAAGGGCTAATAACTAACTACGCTGTTGCTTTGAAGGTCTTTTTGTATTCAGTTAGGGCTTCCTTCAAAGCTGTTTCTTCCTCTTCACCCATGACTTTTTTGCTTTGTACAGCGTCGGTGTATTGAGGTTTACCAGTTTTTAAGAACTCCCGCAGACCTTTGGTGAAGGTGGTGACTTTATCCACAGGCACATCATCTAAGTAACCGTTAATACCAGCATAGAGGATGGCTACTTGCTCAGATACTGAGAGAGGCGCGTTTTGTGGCTGCTTCAGTAGTTCCCGTAAACGTTGACCCCGTGCCAATTGGTCTTGAGTGGCTTTATCTAAGTCAGAAGCAAATTGGGCGAAGGCTTGCAAGTCGTCAAATTGTGCCAATTCTAACTTAATCTTACCGGCAACTTTTTTCATGGCTTTGGTTTGCGCCGCCGAACCCACACGAGATACCGAAATACCGGGGTTTACTGCGGGACGAATACCAGCGTTGAATAAGTCAGAAGACAAGAATATCTGACCATCGGTAATGGAAATTACGTTGGTGGGGATGTATGCAGAAACGTCACCGGCTTGGGTTTCGATGATGGGGAGGGCAGTCATGCTACCTTTGCCCAATTCGTCACTTAATTTAGCGGCGCGTTCCAACAAGCGGGAGTGAATGTAGAATACATCTCCAGGATATGCTTCCCGTCCTGGTGGACGACGGAGCAGCAAGGACATTTGGCGATAAGCTTGGGCTTGCTTGGAAAGGTCATCATAAACCACCAAGGTAGCTTTGCCTTTGTACATGAAGTACTCAGCAATTGTTGCTCCGGTATAAGGAGCTAAGTATTGTAGGGTGGCGGGTTCACTGGCACTAGCAGCAACGACTACGGTGTAGTCCATTGCACCTTTTTCTTGTAGAGTTTGCACCACGTTAGCAACGGTGGATGCTTTTTGACCAATGGCCACGTAGACACAAACTACATCTTCACCTTTTTGGTTGATGATGGTGTCAATGGCGATCGCAGTTTTACCTGTTTGACGGTCGCCAATAATCAATTCCCGTTGACCACGACCGACAGGAATCATCGAGTCAATAGCTGTAATTCCCGTTTGCATCGGTTCGTGTACAGACCGACGGGCGATGATACCAGGGGCTGGAGATTCAATCAAACGGCTTTCACTAGTTTTGATGTCTCCTTTACCATCAATGGGAATACCCAAAGCATTGACAACTCGTCCAATTAAGGCTTCACCCACGGGAACCTGAGCAATTCTACCAGTAGCAGTAACGGAGCTACCTTCTTGAATGTTCAGACCGTCACCCATAAGCACTGCGCCCACGTTGTCTTCTTCTAAGTTCTGGGCGATGCCAATTGTACCGTCTTCAAATTCTAATAGTTCCCCAGCCATAGCCTTTTCTAGACCATAGATGCGGGCGATACCGTCACCCACTTGGAGAACTGTACCAACGTTAGCAACTTTGACTTCTTGGTCGTATTGCTCGATTTGCTGCTGAATAATGCTGCTAATTTCGTCAGGTCTAATTGAAATACTCATGTGTCTATGTTTTTTGCTTTTCAGAGTAGGGAGTAGGGAGTGGGGACACTTCGGCTTACTTCGACTTCGCTAGGCAAAAGTCAGTACAAGTCGCTCAGTGCAAGTTGGGAAGTGGGGAAAGCATTTTCCTTAATTCTCCAATTATTTCATCCCCTGCCCAGTTACCTTGCCAGACTATCAGCACAGCAAGGAAACTCTAGCACTATCGCAATTACGAATTACGAATTACGAATTACGAATTACTAGTTAGGTGTAAGGAAAGGCGGCGCAACTGACCGCGTAAACTAGCATCAATTACCTGAGAGCCGACTTTAATGATCACACCACCAATTAAGTCGCTATCTATTTTAGAATCCAGCTCGACTTCACGAGCATTGGTAATGGCGAGAACTTTTTGAATTACAGCTTGTTGTTGAGCTTCTGAGAGGGGAACGGCTGAAGTTACTTCCGCTAATACGGTTTTATTCAGCTGCCGCAACAAAGCTAAGTATTGCTGTAAAACTTTTTCCAGGAAAGCAATCCGCCGTTTATCTACCAGCAAAAACAAAAAATTGCGTAAGTAGGCGTTACCACTTTCCCCCAGTATTTGTTTAATGAGAGCCTTTTTGTTCTCATTACTAATAAAGGGGTTACTGATAAAGTTCTGTAGGTCTTGATTTTCTGAGAGTAGGCTTAACAAACTCCTAGCATCTTCGCCAAACTCTGCTGTCAAGTTTTTTGCTTTGGCGAGAGACAACAGAGCTTGTGAATAAGGAGCAGCTATTTCAGCAGTTGCTATTTTACTTGTCATACCTGGCCTCCCAATTGTGCGATGCTACGTTCAATTAAAATTTGTTGAGCATCGTCAGCTATGCCACTTTTCAGTTCTGACTCGACCTCTTGCAATGCCTGAGCAACTACCCGTTGCCGCAATTTGGCGATCGCTCTATCTAGGTCTGCATTCAAGTCAGCCGCACCTGCTGCTTGTAAGCGTTCAATATCTATAGCAGCTTGGGCTAAGATGGCTGCCTTTGCAGCTTCGGCATTTTCTTGTGCCGCTTTTTTGATGCTTTCAGCTTCGGATTGAGCTTGCTCTAACTTTTGCTGTGCTTCTTGGAGTTGCTGTGCAGCTTCAGAAGCACGTTGCTCTGCATTCTTAATTGCTGTTTCAATAGTATCTCGGCGAGTTTTCAGGGTTTTGCCCAGAACTTTGCGCCCAAATACCAACAGCACAGTAATAATAATGGCAAGGTTAATCAGGTTGGTGTCAAATATATCTGTATTTAGACTAAAACCACCATGTCCCTCTGCCTCTGCCAAGTCACTTGCGATGGCGCTGGCTTCTGCCATCAACAGTAAAAAAGTCCCCATGATTTTCCATCCACAACTGCGCTGCCAATGCTTAACATTAACGACCCTGCCAATTTTTAGTTGACCAGTGGGTCTTTACAATGTCACTTAATGATGCCAACCTAAATTTTCATTAGCGCCGACCAACTAAATCTGCTCCTAAAAGCTTTTCTAGTATTTGGCGACTAAGGGAATTTACCTGTTGGTCTAATGAAGCAAAAGCTGCTTGTTTTTGCTGCTCAATTTCGTTAGCAGCCTTTTCTTTTTCTGCCTGGGCTTCTCTTTGTGCCACAGCTATTTTCTCAGCAGCAATTTTTTGGGCTTCGGCTTGAGCATCAGCAATAACTTTTTGGGCTTGCCTTCTGGCTCCGGCCAAGTCTTGCTCATACTGCTCTGCCAATTTTTCGGTTTTTGTCAACCGTTCTTGTGCTTTTAATTGATTATCCCGGATATAATTATTCCGTCCATCAATTGCATTGCCCAATGGCTTGTACAGTGTTGCATTCAACACTATAGCTAAAACTAGAAATTGAATTGCCATTAAGGGCAGGGTAGCATCTAGATCAAACAGCCCCCCTTCCTTGGCAACCTCTTCTACTGCTAATAAGGTAATCCAGTGTGTCATGGTTGCTAATTTCTATCTAAATATATTAGTCCTGAGTCCTGAGTTATGAGTCTGTGAGTTATGAGTTATGAGTTATAAGTTAAATTCCTAACTCTAACTCTTAACTCCTAACTTTCTAATTACTCAGCACTCAGCACTCAGCACTGAACTTATGCGAAGGGGTTAGCAAACAGTAGCACTAGAGCAACTACTAGACCGTAGATGGTTAGCGCTTCCATGAATGCCAAACTTAATAGCAATGTACCGCGAATTTTGCCTTCAGCTTCTGGCTGACGAGCAATACCTTCTACAGCTTGTCCAGCAGCGTTACCTTGACCAATACCAGGGCCGATTGCAGCCAAACCAACAGCAAGAGCAGCAGCGAGAACGGAAGCAGCAGCAACTAATGGGTCCATGATTTTATTTCCTTAATTTACTGAGTTGAGTTGATTTAGACGTTGTTGTGTGTCAGTTGCCATTTGCCTTTGATTATGTTAAATAACCAATGACTCATGACTGTTGAGGGTATTTAATGCCCCTCATTCATGATGCTCTTCGCCATGATGGTCTTCCATCGCTTCACCGATGTAAGCGGCGGCTAAGGTGGCAAAAATTAGTGCTTGGATGGCGCTGGTAAATAGTCCCAAAGCCATAACTGGCAAAGGTACAAACAAGGGTACTAGCAATACAAGTACACCTACTACAAGTTCGTCAGCCAAAATGTTGCCGAATAAACGGAAGCTTAGGGAAAGAGGTTTGGTAAAGTCTTCAATAATCTTGAAGGGCAACATGAACGACACTGGCTGGACGTAGTTGCCAAAATACCCTAAACCTTTTTTACTGAAGCCAGCGTAAAAATACGCCAGGGATGTCAGCAACGCTAAGGCAACAGTTGTGTTGATATCACTTGTAGGTGCTGTTAATTCACCTTCTGGCAAATGAATCAGCTTGAATGGAACCAGCGCCCCTGACCAATTTGACACAAAAATGAACAAAAACAAAGTGCCAACAAACGGCACCCAAGGGCGATATTCTTTCTCGCCAATTTGGTTTTTAGCCAAATCCCGAATGAATTCCAGGGCGTATTCCATCAGGTTCTGCAACCCACTGGGAATTCTTTTGATGTTACTGCTTGCCGCTAAGGAAACTAGCACTAGCACACCAATAACAAACCAGGATGTGAGAAACACCTGACCATGCAGCTTGAAGTTGCCTATTTGCCAGTACAGATGTTTTCCTACTTCCAATTCGGCAAGTGGAATGGTGTAGAAATTCAGAAAATTCAGCATTTTCTTTCCATATCAATCGTTTCTCCAATATTACCTGGAGAAGAGGAGCTTTCTTTGCGGTGTGGATATTCCTCACCCAGGACTGAGGTTAGCTTTTCGGGTTTTCGGAGCTTTGGCTAGTCAGAGACAAAAGCCATCCTAATTACGTAGAAGATGAGTGTGGCTTTGTAGGTGAGAAATCCCAAAAATATGGGTAATATCTGTAGTTGATTCCACCGCGATGCTAGCAAAATCAGCGCTACCAATAAGGCTAGCCGAGTTTTACTCAGTGACTGCTTTTCTCTACCTAAACGCTCAACATCTTTTGCCAACATCCTCAAGTAAAGCACACCTGCACACGCCCCTAATAGATAATTCAGGGCAATGTTTCCAGAATAAGCAATCCACACAGAGATAAATACAACCCCTGTCAAGGCAAGTGTGATTACCAACAACTCTTGGTAGAGTTGATAGAACTCCTGCATGGAAGAGTCTACTGGTTCTGTATCGTCAAAACCAGTTTGAGTATCTTGTTGTGTTGTCGGAGTGGGATCAATTGAATCTTCTGACAAGCTCACGAGACTTGAAACCAGTACAGCTAACTTATAATGACTGCACATTCAGTCAGCTGAATCATATCACGATCAGGTAACAATACTTTAGAAAAAAACAATTAACTTCTGGTCATGATCCGACTCAGGGTAGAAGTGTTGCTGTGTGCAGGAAAATGGGTGGCGAGGCTGGCGGTAAAAGCAGGGGATAACAAGAGAAATTTTCCCCTGATCACATTCCAACTTTCTTAAAATTTCACGAGTTTTCTATTCGCTCATAACCTAAACAATCATCGTAGAATAACTATGCTGGTTAAGTACCTTAATTAACTCAGTGTCAATAAAATTATCTGTTGCTTCTGTAGTGACCTGATTTGCTCTAAGTTAATTTCTACATCGGTTAAAATTTCTGCTATGGTTAAGTTCCCATCACATTTATGTAAAAAGTTTAACTCTACATTTGATAGGTTGACAATCTGGTAGTTGTAGTTAAATATACATTGGCTAGGGAAACCATCAATACAGGGGTTAAGTTCGGGAATGGCTGTGAGCAAGAATTTATCCTCTGACCAGTTGGATTTAATCAGGGGAAGACGACCGAGGAAAAACTCATAATGGGTAACTTCCGGGTCTAGTAATTCTATCAGGCGGTAACGTTGGCGATCGCTCAATTCATCCGCCCGTGCAATTAACTCTGGTGCTTTGGACAAAAGTCTTTCTAACTGCCAAAAATCAGGATTAGAAAAACCGATAAATTCCAAATCAGAAGCATCAATTAATTCAAACAGTGTCTCAATGTTGTAATCAATTTCCTGGGGATGAACGTACATATCGGCAAAACATTCATCTTTATGATTTTCTAATGACCAAAGTTCCTGATCGCGCTTGACAATGCGGTTATTTTCTGGTAAAGATGCGAATACTTTACGCCCCACTTGTACCCCATCACGATAATCGCCTTTTTTGTCACCTTGGAGAAGTGCGATCGCCTTTTGCATGAGTTGAATTTCCCAGCGTCCCAGTTCGCCATAGACAAAAATGTGCATTAGTCCACCAGGGGCTAACTTCTTGGCTAAAGCTTGAATACCACGGATAGGGTCAGGTAAGTGATGCAACACACCCACACAGTTAATTAAATCAAACTCACCGGGTAACTGTTCCACATCATACAAACTGAGGTGATGAAACTCCACCCTATCAGCACCGGAACGTTGACAGCGTTCTTTAGCTACCTCTAAAGTTCCTGCGCTTAAATCAATTCCCACCACCTGGGCTTGGGGGTTGAGATGTACCAAATATTCAGTCCCCACACCGGAACCACAGCCAGCATCCAAAATGCGGATATCTTGCTTTGGTGGTTTGCGTCCCGTGCAGAAATTGTAAGCGGCTAACCAATTCCAGCGCCAATTGTACCCAGGAGGGGCTTCATCTAGTAGAGGTTCTGGGGGGAAGGGATAAGTATCGTAGAGTTTCGCAACAGCAGCACTAACAGCTTGGGAGTCTGACATGATCAGGAAGAACGCAGCATTTTAGAGTTTAGCGGATTGAGAGAATTATTCACCATTTGGTAAACTGATTCCTTGTTCAAGTAACAATTGCCGTAACTTAGCATTTTCTAACTCGGCAGAATCAGCCCGTTGTTTTTCTTGTTCTGCACGTTGTTTTTCCTGCTCTACAGGTGTAAGTAACCAATTATTGTCTCGATCATACCAACGTAGCCACAATCTTTTTAATCCTTGATATTCCCCATCCCATAACCCTAAACCTAGCTCTGCTGACTCTAACCACACCCCTAACCCATTTATAGATAGAGGTTGATAGCGGTTCATCATTAAACCAAAACAGTGAAACTCATTAGTGTAACGGTTGAAGACAAAATAATAGGGAACTCTTAAAATTCGCTCATACACAGACCATTTATTAGGCGGTTGATTAACCTCCCGTAAAGTTCGCCCTAAATCTTCCGCTTCTGTCCCTGGTGATATTAGTTCAACTGCTACAAAAGGATTAATTCCCTCTTGCCAAGTAACATAACTTAATCGCAATTCTGTTTGGTTATAAAAACGCGATGCTCCCAAAACTGCAAACCAATCGGGGCGCTTATACCATTGAGGATGATGAGGATCATAATATAAGTGTAAATCACTAGCTGTAAAAATCTGATCCTCAGCATAACTAGGCGGGCGAAAAGTAATGCGAAGTAACTCAGGTTGGAGAAGGTGAAATTCATCTGGCAAACCTGGTTCCTCCCGATTTTCGCTGGGCAAGTCATACATTGTGGGCAGTGTTTCTTTCGGAGGTAAGGGCGGATCTACTTGATACATGATTGCTTAACGCTCCTATTCTGATTCAGTTTAATTTATTACTAGCCCTAGCGATACAAACTCAGCCCGCGCGCGCGGGTTAAAGCTTTACTTTTGTTTAGTCGGTAAAATTTGCCTGTGCAGTAGCAAATTATATTCGCTTCTTACATCCCAGGGTTAGCGCGTCTCAAACCCTATTGACAGTGGGATTCTAGGAGAGGATTGA
>NZ_CAWUOL010000137.1:0-8953 GCF_963923915.1 Nodularia chucula CCY0103
ACTGGTTTGCTAATTGCTGCTACTGTACCTCATAACAGCCGGAAACGCTGTATTCAAAATAGTTCACTGTCTGAAGAACTTAAACAAATATACTTTCGTTACAGTGTGACTGCTAGAGCAAGTACGGCTGATCTCTTGATAGTAGATATAATTGATAGTTATTCTAGTATTAAAAGTAGTACATACAAATCTGAGATACTTAGTACCTATGCTGCTCTCAGAGATGGTAAACAAGTTTCTGAGCAAGCAAATTTAAAATTATTAGACTCACTCATCTTAAATTCTCAGATACCAGATGATTGTAAAGTAATTTACAAGTTGATGCGTGAACCAGTGAACAATCAGAACGGAAATAAAAATGATGATGTTTTCGCCAAAGTGAAAAAAGTCCGTAACTCAGTGAATAAAGCTGCTGGAATTGTCCCAACTGCTATACAAATTGCATCAATAAGTGGAATGAAAGCAGGAACAGGAGTAGCTATAGGTACATTATCCGGCGGTGCAGCGACTAATGCAACTTTAGCTCTGTTAGGTGGTGGCTCTGTAGCTGCGGGTGGTTTAGGAATGTTAGGAGGATTAGCAGTAGCAACGGGTGGAGCCGCGTTAATTGGTGCAGCTGCTTTAGTATCTGTTGCTTCTGTTAGCCAAATGGATGCTGAAGATAAGAAAAAATTAGGAATTGCAGCCGGAGTTGGAGTTGCAACCAGTGCTGCTGCTGTTAGTACAGCTTGGGCTGCTATGGGTGCTTTTGGTGTTGCTAGTACAGGGACAGCAATTAGCACTTTATCAGGAGCCGCAGCTTATAGTTCTATCATGGCTGCTCTTGGTGGAGTTGGTGTCATGACTGGAGGTGCAGCTGTAATTGCTGCTGGTGCCGGTTTTGCAGCTTGGAAATTTTTCCAAGGAGATAAGAATAATCCTAAGCGGATATTAAAACAGTTAGAGGCTAAATTGTATTCCTGATCGCCTGCTCTATCCCTATTCAGCATATCAAGTCAGTTTAATTACTTATCCTAAAAACTCATGAAAACTCTCTGCGACTCTGCGTGATACTAAATTAGGTTTTACCAAAAATGATATTAGTTAAAATCTTAATTAAATTGTTTTTTCACATCTTCATAAATTTCCAGAGTAATTAGAGAGATACTATTCTCTTCAGCGTAGGCTTCAATTTTTTTCCGTGCAAAAGGACGGACGAAAAAAGGAATTTCTTTGAGTTTAGCTTCAGCTTCTGCACTCCACTTAATTGATTCACTCATTAATTTTTAGGGTTGAATTTCAATATTATTGATGATTTTCATTTTTCAATATTATTGATGATTTTCATTTATGGACAGTTACCTTGACATTAATATTGTAATATCAATTCACACAACATTTGCGACAGATGTAGGTTGGGTTTCACTACTTGAACCAGGAAGAAAATGGAGCCTGCTTATTAGCTTGAAAACTCACTAAGATTCTATCTAAATAAGAATTGTGAGTAATCTTTGATTTAAATTTTTCATACAAAGTAATTCTTTCAACGGTAGAAGGCAAAAATAGTACATCTGTATCTAGTAATGATAAATTTGAATCTTTTGTCATTTTAACTGTTTGTATATTTTTTTATTTAATTATCTCTTTAAAAAATCACAACTGCCGAATAGCCACTTCTAAACCTTCACAAACACCTGTGAGAAAATCTAAATCCAAAGTAGCGATCGCATCACTAGATTTGTGATAATGAGGATTCCTTAAAAATGCCGTATCTGTCACCATCATCGCCGGATAACCTAAATCCCAAAAAGGCGCATGATCACTTCGTCTAATTTGCGGCACAATTAAACCACGATTCGGCACAGGTAGCCATTGACTAGGTACACCAACTTGGCGAATATTACGACTCATTTTGATTAAATCGGGTATTGTGCGTAAATTGCCAATTAAAGCGATGAAATCCCCCTGATTAGGATAAAAGCGTTCTAAAGGAGATGGATAACGTTGAGAATTAGGGGTAATATCACGATATCCTAACATCTCTAGAGATATCATTAACCGCAGAGGTTGCCGTTGTTCATGTAACAAACCTGCATATTCAGCACTACCCAGCAACCCGTATTCTTCCATATCGAAAGCCACGAACCGTAAAGGATATTTCGCCGATTCAGCCGCAAACTTTCTGGCTAACGCTAATAATACTGCCACACCTGTAGCATTATCATCAGCCCCTGGTGTCCCTGGTACAGCATCATAATGAGCTGCAATTAAAATTGGTGGTAAATCTTTCTTTTTCCTTCCCCCTTGGCTGGGTAAATTCAGAATCAGGTTATTACAGGGTTTACTACCTACTAAAAAGGTGTGGATTTCCACACTTCCCCACTGGGAAAATTCTTCACGAATGTACTCTTGCACAAAAAAATGCCCACCACTGGCCAGGTAAGGGTCACGTTGTCGCGCTATCTGCCGCAGATGATTTAGCAATTGCTGTTTTAAAAACAAAGCTTTAAGATAGTTGCACTATCAACTTTTCGTGACAGCATCAAGACAAAAGGAACTGTTACGAGGGTGGATTTCCCAACTGCAACAAAAGTTAAATCCGATTATTTGCCTGATAATATTTCAGGATACTTGGACATACTTAGCATTGTCAATGTTATCCTAGTCTTGCAACTAACTCCTCAAGTTTAAACTCCTCTACTTCTTAGCTTAACGATGACTATCATATCATTGAGGTGTTTTCATACCATAGCCAACAGCTAGAGGTAGTCCCGCAAAATCACAACAAAAGTACAAGACACGCTAGGAGAAGAGTAACGCATGGGCAAGGTAGTCGGCATCGACTTGGGTACAACCAACTCAGTAGTCGCCGTAATGGAGGGTGGCAAGCCGGTGGTGATTGCCAATGCAGAAGGAATGCGAACAACGCCCTCTGTTGTAGGCTTCAGCAAAGAAGGCGAAAGAGTGGTTGGGCAAATGGCCAGACGGCAAACTGTTCTCAATCCACAAAATACATTTTTTGCAGTTAAACGCTTTATTGGGCGGCAGTATAGTGAACTCAGCCCAGAATCTAAGCGTGTACCTTATACAATTCGCAAAAATGAATTAGGTAATATTACTATTCCCTGTCCCCGGCTGAAAAAGGATTTCGCCCCAGAAGAAATTTCGGCGATGGTGATGAAAAAATTGGCAGATGATGCTAGTCGCTATTTGGGTGAACCAGTCACAGGGGCAGTAATTACAGTTCCCGCTTATTTTAATGATTCCCAACGCCAAGCTACCCGTGATGCGGGTCGAATTGCTGGCTTGGAAGTGATGCGGATTCTCAATGAGCCGACAGCCGCATCTTTAGCTTATGGCTTAGATAGGGGTACAACGGAAACTATCCTAGTGTTTGACTTGGGCGGTGGTACTTTTGATGTGTCAATTTTAGAAGTTGGTGACGGGATTTTTGAAGTTAAGGCTACCAGTGGAGATACTCAATTAGGTGGTAATGAGTTTGACAAACAAATAGTCGATTGGTTAGCAGACCAATTTCTAGAAGCTGAAGGGGTGGATTTACGCCGCGAGAGACAATCTCTACAACGTCTCATGGAAGCTGCGGAAAAGGCAAAAATTGAACTTTCGGCGGTTAGCGTCACTGAGATTAATTTACCTTTTATCACCGCTACGGCAGATGGCCCGAAACATTTAGAAACGCGCCTGACTCGTTCTCAATTTGAAGGTTTGTGTATTGATTTGATCGGGCGTTTACGGACACCAGTAAAACGCGCCCTCAAAGATTCTGGACTCTCACCTGTGGATATTGAGGAAGTGGTGTTAGTTGGTGGTTCTACACGAATGCCCATAGTCAAGCAGTTAGTGCGAGACTTAATTGGCATAGAACCCAATGAAAATGTGAATCCTGATGAAGTTGTCGCTATAGGCGCTGCTATTCAAGCAGGTATTTTGGGGGGTGAACTCAAAGATGTGCTGCTTTTAGACGTGACACCATTATCTTTGGGATTGGAAACCATTGGTGGGGTGATGAAAAAACTGATTCCCCGCAATACTACTATCCCTGTACGCCGTTCTGATATTTTTTCTACGTCAGAAAATAACCAAAACACTGTGGAAATTCACGTAGTCCAGGGTGAACGGGAAATGGCATCAAATAATAAGTCTTTGGGACGTTTTAAGCTCTACGGCATCCCGCCAGCACCGAGAGGCATTCCCCAAGTTCAGGTATCTTTTGATATCGATGCTAATGGGATTTTACAGGTGACAGCTTTAGATAGAACTACGGGTAGAGAACAAAGCATTACAATTCAAGGTGCTTCGACATTGAGCGAGTCAGAAGTAAATCGGATGATTCAGGATGCTCAAAAATATGCCGATGTTGACCGCGAACGCAAAGAAAGGGTAGAAAAACGGACTCGTTCTGAGGCTTTGATTTTACAAGCTGAACGGCAACTCAGGGAAGTGGCTTTAGAATTTGGGATGCAGTTTGCGCGTAACCGTCGCCAGCGTATTGATGGTATTTGTCGAGAACTGCGGGAAAGTCTCCAGGAAAATGAAGACCGGGGTATTGATCAAGCTTATGCTGATTTACAAGATGCTTTGTATGAACTGAACCGGGAGGTGCGGGAGTATTACGCTGACGACGAGGACGAAGATTTGTTGGGAACGATTCGGGACATTTTTACAGGTGGTGATAAGGATAGAGAACGTGATTCCCGCGATACATATCGAGAACGTGATTCCCGTGATACATATCGAGAACGTGATTCCCGTGATCCCTATGGTAGAGATTACAACAGAAACTATGATAGCGATTATGGCAGAGATAACCGTTATCCGGCTTATGATAGCAAGCGTTCTGCTCGTAAACCTTCCCGACCAACTTACCAGGATAATTGGGATGATGATGACGATGATTGGTTGTAGTCATTAGTCATTAAGAAGTCACAATCTTTCCCCCTGCTCCCTGCTCCCCTGCTTCTTTTCTCTACTTCCTATTAGTAAAATTAAAAGTTAAATAATTGAGCTATGCAAAATTTGCAGAATTTCCGCGATTACTATGAAATTTTAGGAGTACCAAAGGATGCTTCTGGTGAAGAAATTAAAAAGGTTTATCGGCGGTTAGCAAGACAATATCACCCAGATTTGAATCCGGGAAATAAGGCCGCAGAGGAAAAATTTAAGGATATTGGTGAGGCTTATGAAGTCCTTTCTGATGTGGCTAGGCGATCGCAATACGACCAGTTTAGCCGCTATTGGAAGCAAAAAGGCTTTGTGAGTAACAAAGCACCAAAAGCCAAAACCTGGGCTGGTTCTGCCAATGGTCGCAGTAGCAGCGAAAATGTTGACCCAGGAGAATATTCTGATTTTGAAAGTTTTATTAATCAAGTGATTGGTGTCGGGGGTCGTAAAAATACTAGAAATGGCGGTACTAGCACTAAAACTGATCCCTTTCGTTCTCCTAAAAGCCGAGTTGAGTATACAGTTCCCAAAAGTCCCCCGCGCACACCCCGTCGGGATATTGAAGCGAGATTAACCTTACCCCTGGAAAAAGCTTATCTCGGTGGTAAAGAACGTATCAGACTAGAAGATGGGCGATCGCTAGAAGTAAGTATGCCCCCTGGTATGGTGACAGGTCAAACTATCCGTCTCCGCAATCAAGGTATTAATGGTGGCGACCTCTACTTAAAAATTACCGTAGAACCCCATAATTTATTTAAATTAGATGGTTTTAACATACTTTGCCAAGTTCCAGTTACTCCCTGTGAAGCAGTTTTAGGCGGACAAGTAGAAGCACCCACCTTAGATGGCCCAGTGAAAATGACTATTCCCCCAGGGGTGAGGACTGGTCAAAAACTGCGTTTAGCTAATAAAGGATATCCTAGTGAAACCGGGAACCGTGGGGATCAATTAGTAGAAATTCAAATTGTCACACCTAAAAATCTCACTCCTGAAGAACGAGAACTTTATGAAAAATTACGGGAAATAGAAACCTTTAAACCCCGTACTGATTTATTATGATCAAAACTATGCATGATTAATTTAAATATAGCATTTCCTAGTCTAATAAAGTACAAAATCATCTGCGTTTATCTGCGTACATCTGCGTTTAATTAGGGCTGCTTGTACCTCAATTGCATGGAAATTGCTATAAGTCAAACTTGTACCAGAATTAACTGACAGTTTCTATTTTGTCAATAAATGGTGCGATCGCATCGATAAATTCTGCCGTTGATTCGTAGGGTAAAATATTACGTCCCGGTAATTTCACCCCAGTACCTTCAGGTAAACATCCCAGATAATGAGTCAAACGTTCATCTGGTTTTTCTTGTTTCCCTTCCTTACTAATACTGGATGCAGTTTCCCCCACAACTACCAATGTCGGCTGTTTAATACAAGCCAGATATCCACTGTAATCCCGTCGCCAAAATCCCGCTAAAAATGAAAAAACTGCGTGGCGACTTTCAGGATTTTCTGCCCCTGGAATTAACATATCTAACCACTCTCTATCTACAGCTTGTTCTGCACCAAAAAGTTGTCGAATAGAGAAAGAACGCAAAAACTTTTCTCGTCGTGCATAGCGATAAAAAGCATTTCCCAAAGGCGAATCTAAGATATTCCAAGCTATTTTATTTTGCCACTCTGATGAGTTTTTGCTAATTACCGGCCAAGTTGGAGGACCGGCTAAAATCATACCTTTAATTAAATTTGATTGTTTCTGCACTAACTCTATAGCCACAGGTAATAAAGCACCTTGGACGACAATCACCACAGGTTGTTTTACTACTTCTTCTAAAAAGTGATGTAATTGCTCTGCCCAATCTTGAGGAGTATAAGCAATATGGGGCATATCACTTTCACCACATCCTAGTAAATCAGGATTATAAATGGTATTTTTATGACCTTTCATATACCATTGAGTGCGAAATCTCTGCCAAAATTGCCGTGATAAACCTACACCAATGGGATGAATTAATAGTAAAGCCACACCCTCAGCCGCAGAATTAGCTGGCTGATGTATGTCGTAGGCACAACGATAGTTTTTCCAGGTGTAAAATTGGGTAGGAGCTATGGTGATATTCATGGTATTTTCTAGAGTATGGATTTTAGATATTGATTAAAATATTATTTGTGGATGAATTAATTTATATCCAGCTTGTTTAATTTTTTGATTAGATACTTTTGCATTATAGGGACGGTTACTTTTAGCTTTACTATCCCATTTTACTGGAGGTAAATCATATTTTGCCATCAAAGTATCAAGTAACAATCCAGTGCTAAGATAAGCATCATCTACCAGATTATAAATACCTTGCAAGTGCTGCCGACGGGCAAATTCTATCCCTCCAACAATATCATCTAAGTGAATCCAATTAGCGATATCTTCACCATTACCAGGACGAGTTGTACCAGGAACTCTGCTAAATATTTTCATCAGTTCCCGATTGGGGCCATAAATACCTCCCAACCTCAAGATACAAACGCGGAGTTTTTCACTAGATGCAGCTAGTAATACATTCTCAGTAGCTTGCAGAATTTTTCCCTGTTCATTGCTAGGGGAAATTACAGTTTCTTCATCTACCCAATCACCCTGGCGATCGCCATAAACCGAATAACTGCCAGTATAGATTAGTTGCTTAATACTGGGAATATCTGGTAAAATTTCTACTAGAGTTTGGGCTGTTTTTAGATAAGCCTCTTCATATAAATTTATCCCCTTTGCCCCAACACTTAAAAGGACAATATCTTGATTTTCCAAGACAGATTTTAATCCTTCTCGGTCATTTCCAGTGGTGACAAAAACTTTTTGGGCTACTTTTTGTAAAGTGGGTACACGCTCAGGGGTAGTTGTGGTGGCTGTGATCATCAAAGTCATTTTTTGCTGCCATAATTCAGCCACTGCACAACCAACGTAACCACAACCAATAATGGCAATGTTCATAAATAACCTGATTTTTCCAGTTAATAGTATGCATCTTTAGCTTAACAGCAGATACTGCTAACTATGGATCAGACCATCAGGCATAATTGCCCCAGCTAAGTTAGCACCAATTAATTTTACCAGTAGGCGATCGCCCGAACGAATCCGCGCCCCTGTCAAATCTGCCCCCCGCAAATCCGCACCACTAAGATCCGCACCAATTAAATTAGTAGAGCGTAAATTGGCTTCTCTCATATCCGCTAACAGTAAATTAGCTCTAAACAAATTCGCCTCAGATAAATTTGCACCCCGCAGAATAACTTTATGCATAAAACTATCACTGAGATCAGCCCCACTTAAATCAGCGTAACTCAGATTTCTCCCAGACAAATCCTTGTTACTTAAATTAGAACCTCGGAAATTCTTACCACTCAAATCCGGGTTAGTATTGGGTGGTTTGTAAGAACTTTGGGGTGGTTTTTGGGGTTGAGACACCGAAGAACGATAATTATTTTTATGCCTATCATTTAAAGACCGCAATTGATCACGAGCTTCATTAATAGCTTTCAACTTGTCTTGGGCTTTCTTTTGTAAACGCAGATTCTCTTGAGGAATACGATCAGGATGCCAAATAAACACCAAGTCTTTATAAGCCTGGTTGACTTCCTCAAGTGTTGCGCCAGGTTCTATTTCCAAAACTCGATAATACTGCTCCATCTCGCTCATTATGATATTTTTCTAGACAATCAAATTAAGTATGAGTGATGCAGCCGCTAAATCAAACCGAGTCAAATCTACTCCTGAGACTGGATTTGGTTCTAATTCCTGTTTTAGCCAAGGGCTGCGGCGGTTTCCTGTCCACAGGTATAAATTTAAGAAGAGCGTTTCTCTATCTGCTCTCAATTCAATACTGAGATTTAAATATTATACAAGCGTGTCTTAGCTAACTCAGTTCATAAATAACCTTTTGATCAGCTAATTACAAATATAGCTGGGAGTGGGGACTGGGGATTGGGGATTGGGGATTGGGGATTGGGGATTGGGGATTGGGGA